>CAZIXJ010000686.1:0-1784 GCA_964542835.1 uncultured Hyphomicrobiales bacterium | reverse complement strand
TTCTTTCTTTAAAAAAGAAGGGATAATTATATTATGAAAAGGTATAAAAAGAAAACATTAAAAGAATCTTCATGGAGCAGGATTATACATCATATTGAGGCAGGGACATCTTTTGCTGTAATTTCTGCTTATGAAAAAGAGTATCCACTTGAAGTTAATTTTAAAAAGCACGAAGAGCTACGACAAGACATCAGAAAGATGGGATATGGGTATATTGAGCAAAAATCGGGGTATTCATATATTAATAAAAAAGATAATCAAGAAGGAATGTTCGATGAAGAAAGTTTTTTTATTCCTTTAATAACAAAGAAAGAAGCATTGGATTTAGGTAATAGTTATAAACAGGAATCGATTCTATTTAAAGATGATACCGGATTTTATTGTCTTCTTAAAAATGGTAAAATTGATACAGAATTTAAAACAAAGAGAGATAGAAAGACAGGACAAATTACTTTTGAACCTAAGATATTAAAATATGCATTTTCACAATTAAAGAAAGCAACAGATTATCAAAGAAAGCAGAAGTTCGCATATGTAATCAAAGAATGTGTTTATATAGATGAATATAGAATACCAACAAGAAGTGATGCTTATAGGGGAATGAAAGAAGGTAAAATACCTGAAGCAAAATATATTAGAATTTTATAGAAGGGGTAAGAATACCTAATAACCATATTGAAGCGTATCAATTACAATCAGAAGGGATATTATTCTAATGGAAAAATATAATAAAATATTTCCCATGTTTGAAAAAACATATAATATTAAAACGGACGTTGAATATATTTATGCAAAAGCATATGAAGATTTTATGAGTAAATTTATTAATAAAAAGGCGACGTTATCTCATTTAGAAATAAAGATGAAAAAGCCAACTTCAATATCTTCAAGTGAATTGAAATCAAAAGATTGTAAAAATGCTCACAAAATACATCCTATTAGTATTCTATGTACTTTTACTAATAGGAACTCTCAGTATGATGCAAAAGCAGATTTCTTAACTGGTTGGGGTATTGTAATAACCCCAGATGTAGGACTTATTCATGCAATGATTTCTTATGATTATGATTTATCACAGATTGATTCTGCTATAATGCAAAAATATGGTTTGGATAAGAATCTGATCAATATTCAAAATTCTATTCATTATAAAATGCAAGAAAATAATATTAAAGAAACAATTGCACACGAATTATCTCATTGGTTAGATGACGCTTCTCATGGAAGATTTATATTACAACGAGTTGTTAAACGAGTTGTTAAAGTAAAAGATATAGTAAATAATCCTTTGTTAACAGATTCAGCAAAGGAACAATTAATAGATGAAATACTCAGTCAGGGGAAACCACATAGGTATATGGTAGATACTGAAGTTAATGCAATTATTCATCAGATTGAAGCCTTAAAAAATTCAATGAGTTTAAAAGATTGGAATAGATTAACCTTAGAAGATGTTTTTGTGCGTTCTGATATATATACTACTGCTTTAGGTATTAGAAAGAATGCTGGATTAGCTGGATATTATGAATGGCAAAAGAATTTAATATCTCGTATGAGTAGAGAAGGATTGCTTGGCAAAAAAATGAGAAATATGGTTTTGTTTGAGCATTTAAGGAATAGACGGGAATATTATGATTCTTTATTGGTTTATGATAAAAAATTTCCAAGTAAACAAATATTTACAGAATCAATACCAAAAGCTCCTGCGTATTGGATAAGTCCTACTGGCAAAATATTACCCATTTATGAAGAAAATCATATCGCACAAGTGATCAAAAATCCAA
>CAZIXJ010000685.1:0-1785 GCA_964542835.1 uncultured Hyphomicrobiales bacterium | reverse complement strand
GCAAACCCGGAATGAAAATTCTTCGTGAAGAATTAAAGAATTTTGCAGATAAATTCAGGGCGGACTTTATAATAGTAAATGGTGAAAACGTAACTGACGGTAAGGGTTTAACCGAAACTGAAGCGGATGAAATATTTTCTCTTGGTGCAGATATTATTACTACCGGAAATCATATCTGGGAAAACTGGAAAGGCAGACCTCTGCTTGCAAATAATGACAGGGTGCTAAGACCACTTAATTACCCCTCCGGCAATGCAGGGAGAGGATTTAAAATTTTAAATCTTAAAGAATTTGATATAGCTGTGCTTCAATTGCAAGGCAGAACTTATATGCAGACTATTGACTGTCCGTTTCGGTCAGCCGATAATGCACTAAAATTTATTTCTGAAAAGACAAAGAATATCATAGTTGATTTTCATGCTGATGCTACTTCTGAAAAACTTACTATGGGCTGGTATCTCGATGGAAAAGTAAGTGCCGTAATTGGTACGCATACGCATACACAGACTGCTGATGCACAGATTTTGCCAAACGGCACTGCATATATTTCTGATGTAGGCATGACCGGACCTTATGATTCAGTGCTTGGTATGCGAAAAGATATTGCTATAAAAAGATACCTGCTGCAAACTGCACATAAATATGAAATGGCGAAAGAAGAAGCAAAAATCAGCGGAGCAAATATAGAGATTGACGCTGATACGGGTCAGGCATTTAGTATAAAGCCATTTATTTATCCTGCGTTTCCGCAATCTGTATTTGATGAATTATAAGTACGGAGATATAAAATGAAAGACAATCTGAATATTGCTATAGTAGGAGCTACAGGACTTGTTGGCAGAAATATGATAAAAGTGCTTGAAGAGAGTAAATTACAATTTAAAAATCTAATTCTTCTGGCATCGGAAAAATCTGCAGGAAACAAAATTGATTTTCGGGGAGAGCCATTATTAGTAGAAAAACTGACTGAAGATTCATTTGACAGCATTGATATTGCATTGTTTTCTGCAGGAGGCTCAGTAAGTAAAAAATATGCACCTGTAGCAGCAAAAAATGGTTGTGTTGTGGTAGATAACAGCAGTGCATGGAGGATGAATCCTTCAGTACCTCTTGTAGTACCGGAAGTGAATGCCGAGAGTTTGCAGGGGCATCACGGAATAATTGCCAATCCTAACTGCTCTACGATACAGCTTGTGGTAGCACTAAAGCCTCTGGATGTAGAATATGGAATAAAAAGGCTTGTTTGCTCTACTTATCAATCCATATCAGGTGCGGGGCAAAAAGGAATGGACAAACTGCAATCCGAAATAGAGGGAAATAAGATAGATAAGGGACACAAGATTGCATACAATGCGATTTTTCATCCACTTTCCGACTCTGACGGTTTCACGGAAGAAGAGTTCAAAATGTATAACGAAACCAGAAAGATACTCGGAAGACCCGAAATGAATATTGCTTTTACATGCGTAAGGCTGCCAATACTTGGAGGTCATGCAGAATCTGTAAATCTGGAGCTTGAAAATCCTTTTAATATTGACAAGTTAAAAGAAATCCTTGCATCATCACCGGGACTTATAGTAATGGACGATATGGAGAATGATATTTATCCTACCCCACTATTTGCTAATGAAAAAAATGAAGTCTATGTGGGAAGGATAAGAAGAGATAATTCTGTGGAAAACGGACTTTATCTATGGGTAGTTGCAGATAATCTCAGAAAAGGTGCGGCTACCAATACCGTACAGATAGCTGAAGAAATAATTAAAAGAGATTTATTTGATTTTA
>CAZIXJ010000684.1:775-1789 GCA_964542835.1 uncultured Hyphomicrobiales bacterium | reverse complement strand
AATTCCTTTTATTGTCAAATGGCAAATTTATTTCTCGTTCTTTCCATGTTTTTCCATCATCTGTAGATTCCAGTATTTGATATTGATTGTTTGCCCATTGATAATCTTCTAAGGGACCACTGTATTTGTAAGCTAAAGTAAACAAAGTATCATCGCTTATTCGATAAACTCTGTTCAATCTCAATGAATCAAGCTTAGTATGTCCAATTATATTAAAATTTTTATCAAATTCAGCTATGACAGAATATGCATTTCTTCCAAAATAATCACTATATGTAAAAATATATTTGTCATCATATTCTAATGGATTTTTATTTAAACCCGTTCCATTTGAAAACCATTGCATTTTTTTTTGGTCATATCTTATTATTTTATTAATCCCTTGAAAATTAGTATAATCGGCAAAATGATCATTATATCCATAAATAGTTCTGTTGTCAAGTTCTGTATAATTTATTAATTTACTTCTGTCAGTTTTGAATATTTTAGTATAATTATCCTGATTTATTAATTCCGGCTTAAATGTAGCACCTGAATCATTACTAACAAATTTGTTGTTCATTACAAAAATATTTTCAGCATCAAATTTGCTAAGTCCTGTATTATCTATTACAACTGTTTTAATCCACGATATTATTTTAAAAGATTTTCCCATGTCTTTAGATATCAAAATTGACTTATTCTCACCGACCAGGACAATTGTACTATCTTTTATATGTATTATTTCTGAAACTTCAAAATTATGTATGTTGTAATATTCGGGGTCATTCATATATTCATTATTAGAAATATTTGAAACGAATTCTTCATAATTTTTAATCTTCTGTAATATTATTAAAGGTTTAGCTATATGGCTTGGTTGTGTTTCAAGGTAGTTAGCCATTGTATATTCAAAATAATATTTAAAGTATATTTGATTATTATGAATTAACTGGGTTTTACTTCTTACGATAATATCATTTATATGTGCTTTTTCCCAGTTTGAACTGTCAATTTCGGAATACAAAAAATTAA
>CAZIXJ010000684.1:0-765 GCA_964542835.1 uncultured Hyphomicrobiales bacterium | reverse complement strand
ATTTGTGAATTTTTAAATAAATTTTGTTTTCTATTATTTGCAGATCTGATATTTTTTTATAATTACCAAATTGCTCTAAATCAACTTCAGTTAAAACATGTGATATAGAGAAATCATTGATATCCATTTTGATTAATTGATTATTGTTTTTAACAAAATAAATACTTGAGCTGTCAGATTCTAAATTGGAATAAGTATCCAATGTGTCGAACTCTGCAATTCTAAAAAAATTCTCTTTATTATTACTAAAATATAAACCATCTTTTTGTAATACAAAATATTTGTGCCCAACATTACTACAGGATATTAGTTTGTTTTCTGATATTTTTGATAATATCCATTGATTACCATCCTTTGAATATAAAAAACAATTATCAGTTATTCCAAATAATGAATCATTATTAGTTCTGATTATTTTTATATTATGCTCATCACCAATGTTTATTTGTTTCCATGTTTCTCCGTTATCATCGGAATATGTTATTATACCGTAATCACCGTAACAAAGAATTCTTTCACCGTTATAGACGACTCCGTTATAGTCAGTAATTAGCCTTTGAGGCTTAATTTCATAATTATTATTTGCGAATGAAATATAGAATATTGATAATGTAAAAATTATTAATGTCTTCATTATTAATTCTCCTAAAAGTAAAATAAATTTATTTAATTTCTCATCCCCAAAACCCAAACAACATAATTTCAGGAAAACCGGCTACTTTCGCAAAATTTCTTTATAGTACCGGGCCGCTCCGAAGCTCCTTA
>CAZIXJ010000683.1:0-1792 GCA_964542835.1 uncultured Hyphomicrobiales bacterium | reverse complement strand
TACTGAAAATCTCTGATACAGCCTCTTTTTGACCGGTTCCTAATTCAAGAAAAAAATTTCCGCTCTCTTTTAAAATAGCCTGAAATATATCCGCGAATTTCCTGTAAAAAATAAGTCCGTCCTCTCCACCTCTTAAAGCTGCCTCAGGTTCGTATTCGGATACCCCTTTTTCAAGATCGGAATAATCGGAATCATTAATGTAGGGCGGATTGGATATAATATAATCGAATTTATAATTTATTTTTTGAGTGAGAATATCATGCTTTTTAAAAGAAACATTATTGATTTTATTTCTACGGGCATTTTCTGAAGCCGTTTTTAAAGTACTGCCGTCTATATCAATTGCATAAACATTGGCTTTGGGATACATTTTTGCAATCTGCAAAGCAATACATCCACTGCCGGTACCAATATCGAGAATTTCAATTTTTTCTGTGTCAGAAATTATTTTTTCTGCTTCCATCAGTAAAAGTTCAGTTTCAGGCCTTGGAATTAGCACTGAAGAGTCAAGCCTGAGTTCAATATCCATAAACTTCTTTCTGCCGGTAATATATTCTATCGGCTCTGAATTTTTTCTTCGTTTCACCCAATCTTTAAGTGTTTTTAACTCATTATCTTTGAGGGGCTTATCATAATTTGTATAAATTGATATTCTATCAATATCAAGTAAATCACATAAAAGCAACTCAATATTAAGCCTCGGCGAACTAAAATTATTTTTTTCAAAATAATTAGTTCCCCAATTTACAATATCCAATACTGTCCAGACTTTATCCAATTAATTCAGCATTTTTTTATTCTACATTCTTACATTATAAGAATTCTGAAAGCAAAGAAAGAAGAGCCATTCTGATAAACACGCCATGAGTTACCTGAGTTTGTATAAGGCAATTTGGATAAGAACTTACCTTATAATCAAGCTCTACGCCATAATTTACAGGACCAGGATGAAGCAGTACAAGTTCAGGCTTATCAGCAAAATGCTCCATATTAATACCATAATAATTAGAAAATTCTCTGATAGAAGGAAGTATTCCTGACTCCATTCTTTCTCTCTGTAACCTCAAAACGAGTAGTACATCGGATTGTTCTACAGCTTCATCAATATCTTCTATTACCGGTACATCCCAGATATTGTGATTTCTTGGCAAAAGAGTTCCAGGTCCTGCAAGAGAAACTTCTACACCGAGAGTCTTCAGGAGTGCAATATTGGAGCGTGCTACTCTGCTATGAATAATATCGCCTATTATACACACTTTCTTACCTTTCAGATCGCCCATATGGCTTTGTAAAGTAAAAGCGTCAAGCAGCGCCTGAGTAGGATGGGCATGCTTGCCGTCTCCTGCATTCAAGATGATACCATTTGTATTTTCCTGAAGAAACTTCGGCACACCTGAATTTTGATGCCTTACTACAAACATATTCACTCCCATAGCTTCGATAGTCCTTAGAGTATCAATAAGGGATTCACCTTTTTTCTGACTGCTTGAAGAAGATGAAAATGATATAGTATCAGCTGACAACCTTTTGGCTGCTATATCAAAAGAAAGCTTAGTCCTCGTGGATGGCTCAAAAAAAGCCATTGCCACTGATACGCCTTTCAAATCAGGGAATTTTGTTTTAGGGTCAAAATTATCAATAAAATACTGAGCCTTATCAAAAATCAACTGAATATCTTCATAAGTCAGATCAGAAGCCTGAAACAAATAAGGTTTAGTTAGATTTTGAGTATTTTTCATTTAAACTTTGCAATAATTTGTTAAAAATAAACCTCGCAAAAATACAAAAAAAG
>CAZIXJ010000682.1:0-1795 GCA_964542835.1 uncultured Hyphomicrobiales bacterium | reverse complement strand
CAAAGAGAATATTTTTTGTTGTTCTGAAGTATGTTATATGAATGAAAGCGAATTGATATAAATTAAAAATTTATAATATAACTGAATAATTATTATAAAATATTCTATTTTTTATCCCGACTTTATTAAAAATTATTTGAATTTTCAAAATTTCTTTGTAAATTGTGGAATAAATATTTGAAATTTATGTTAAACTAAATCGGAGTGTGTGTGAGCCAAAATCTACTGACTACCTTATTTTTATAATTTATAATAGTAAATACGAAAAAAATAATATTTATTTTTGAAAGATTTGTAACATTTTGAATGTTACGATGTTATCTAATTAGTGTGTGTGATATTATTCAGTAATATCCTAAAAAAAATATTGAAGATAGAAAATTTTTTTTAATTGTTTTTATTAACGATGAGGAGTGTGTGATGACTCTATCTACTTATATCAAAAAAACAAAAGCCCATTATCTGATAATCGGAATAATGATGGCTTTTACATTCGGCGTACCTGAAGCAAAAGCTCAGGACGATATGGGACCTTCAGGATATTGTATCCTGACATGTGATAATTACAGAGGGCAAAATTTCCAATATACATACTATGCCCAAAATAACAGATGCTGTTTTCCATTTTTCTACCCCAACAATTATTCTTACTATGACCATTATTACAATAATGCAATAGCAAGAGTAAGAATTTATTCCGGTAATGAAATCATTTTCGAAAGAAATTCACCCGGTATGGAAGAAGATGCTTTTGAAAACTGCTATGTATGGACCGGAGCGGAGGCAGAACTTCAGGCAGGAGAAACTTACATTCTCGAGACAACTACCTGGACTTCATACTATTCTCTTTTTGGAAATGATTATTGTGGCAATTATTCATGGTCAACCAATTTCTGGTACACACACAGAACATTTATAGACTGGAATATGGACGGAGACTGGGACGATCCCGGAGAATGGCTGAACGAAACAGAAACAAATGCCGCTCATTCCAATCCGGGCAACTCATGGAGAGCATATCTGGCTTGTAATGAAAACCACGTTTATAAATATTATATGACTGTCCCTGATGACATACCTCTCGGTAAAACAAGATTGAGAACAATGATTTCATATAACTATCCGTATGCATGGTCTTCCAACTATTATGCAAATGCTAATGATGCCTGCTGGAACGGATATTTATATAAATTAGGCGGTACTACACCTTATTACGGATATATGTACGGCGAAACTGAAGATTATCTTCTTAATTTCTCAATACCTTTCAAAAATACATTCCCTTCTGATGAAGAACCTGATAATGTTCTTTTCGCAGGTGAATGGTATAATGGTGAAACGAGAATGTTTGATGAAGAAATCCATACATTCAAAAATCCTATGGTAGAACTTGGTGGTCCACAACCTGAAGGCGCCATGATGAAATATAAAATAGTCGGACCTCTTCCTGACGGTGGCACTGTATATCAGGGACTTGATGTAAACACAGGTTCCACTTTGATTGATATTTCTTCTACATCTGATAATGTAACAAACGAAAAATTTATCTACCTTGCTAATTCACAGGGCAGTATGTCAGACGGTAACGGTGGAATTAAGTTTAATAAAGGCGGTGAATATCAGCTTGTTCTTGAATACATTGCGGGTCCGGGAGAAGAAGCAAAAGAAGCAAAGAAAAACTTCACTGTTTCATGGCCCTACGACCTTGCCGTAGTATCTAATACTTCACCAAAAACAAACGTAGCACCGTATTTCAAACAATACATAAGCGGGCTAACTATTGCCGTAAAAGCAG
>CAZIXJ010000681.1:0-1814 GCA_964542835.1 uncultured Hyphomicrobiales bacterium | reverse complement strand
TTCATTCATTTCAGCGGCCATCCGTCGGTCCTCGGCGATCTGTTATCAGACTTCGTTGAAAAAATGGTATACACAATAACTTACTAAGTGTAAAAGTAACACTAATATTTTAGATTGAATAAGTGAGAAATGCTATTTTTGTCAAAATCGAAAAAATGACCCATGTAAATTCCAACGAGAACATCAATACTAAGATTATAAACCTGGATTCATTTTTCAAATTGGCCATTTCTGTGGATTGTGTAATCTTTTGTTATCGCAAAGATAAGAAAGCACTTGAGATTCTTTCGCTTGAATGCGATATGGAGCCATTTAAGGGCCTGCCTTCACTTGTTGGAGATTTAGTTTTAGAAAACGAAGACCTGGATGCCGCAGCACAACGGATCGTGCGTGAAAGAGCAAGTATTTCGAATGTATTTTTGCAGCAAGTACACACATTTGGTTCGATAGATCGCCACCCTGTTGGTCGGGTTATCTCGGTAGCCTACTACGCATTCATTCGTTGCGAAGACATGAAGGCCAAGGAAAATAACCCGCACAACCCACGCTGGGTATCACTTAATGACCTTTTAAACCAGCCTATGGCTTTCGATCATTCTGAAATCCTACGGTATAGTTTAAGTCATATAAGAAAGAACATTCTAAATGTTCCTGTAGAAAATATGTTGGCTCCCTATTTTACGCTTTCTGAATTACAGTCACTGTATGAATCTATACTTCAAAAGCCCCTGGACAAAAGGAACTTCAGAAAGAAAGTTTTCAAATTGGGAATTATCAAGAAAACAGCAAGAACACAAAAAAACGTTGCACATCGCCCAGCGCAACTTTATTGTCTTAACAAGGGCAGAAAAACAGATATTCTTTAACCGTCCTACACTTTGTTCCATCTATTGAATCAGTATGGAACAGCATAAAAATGTAAACCATATTACATATAAAGTTGAGTCTGCTCCGAAAACCCTTCCTATTACGAATGGCTGCAAAAACCAATATCTTCGTTATCGGATATAATCTTTCCTCAACGCAGCTATGGCTACACCTGCGGAATATTTGATCCGCTGCCTCGATCTTGAATTTTTTCGGTCATTTTCATGACGAAACGGTTTTCGGAGAGGACTCAAAGTTTAATCAAGCAAGAAAAATATAACCCGGCAATTGCACGCATTTCCCGGGCCAGGCTTATCGATAGTGTCATGATCTGAACAAGATACCCGTCCAAAAAATCTACTGCGACCTTCCCACAGTTTATTATTGGCCATTACCGCAGTGCTTCATTGGCTCCGGTCTAATTTCGTACAAGTGACTATTTTCGATTTTTCAAAAAAAAGAGCGCTTGCGAAAGCAAACGCTCCTCCTATCGATAAAAAACAACACCTAACAAGCTAATTTATCTTCTGTAGAGTCGATTTCAAACGTTCAACTGTCATTCTTACCTTGTGCCATTAACACTCATCGTTTTAGTCAAAGTCTTAGGTAAATTCATTCCATTACCGGATTACTACAACCTTTTTGGTAGCCAATAAGCCTTTCTGGCTAGCCTGTAAAAAATAATTTCCCGGAGCTAATCTCGATATGTTGACTTGAACTTTTGGAGAAGGATCAAGCTCTCTGTGCAAGACTAACTCACCAGAGGTATTATAGATCGTTATGGATACTTTATCATTTCCAAGTACATGGTGGTCAAATTTCACATAAAGGATATCAGACGTAGGATTGGGGAGAACCTGGACACTATGCTTATCTAATACAGCTTCATTTAAGGAAGTGGAAGTACTAAATATATACTCTCCGGTAGACGCATCAAAAACCACATC
>CAZIXJ010000680.1:0-1820 GCA_964542835.1 uncultured Hyphomicrobiales bacterium | reverse complement strand
TTATTCCTCACCCTTTAATTTTTCTTCTAATTCAATAAATTCCGGTTGGTCTTTTATAATACCGATGAATATTCGGTACTTTAACTTTTTTTTGGCTGTCAACAGTTCAAATTTGCATTGGGAATGTTGGACTTTGCCGGCTTTTCCTATCAGCAGATTGAAATATTTATCGTGAAGATAATTAATTGACTGGGTTATTTTCCGCAATTTTGTATCTTCATCAATTACTACTGATATTTTCATATTCTCAGGAGAGAATAAATCATAATACTCATCCCTCGATATTTTCAATATTGACGCCAGCATTCCACAGATGACGGTCCGCGGTGGGAGTGAATAACTCAAGGAGGACGAATTTGTATAAAATTTCCTGAAATGAGCAAATTTTCCCGACAATTGGAACCCAATTATTTTCTTAATATTTCCTGGCATTATGATATCCTTATTTTAGTCTTTCATTTTTTCAGGGATTGCATTGCCAATTTTCAGGTAGGATTCAATTGATTCACAGTTTTCAATGACCAATTTATCATCAATCCAATATTTTATGGCAGTGATTTTATCCCCTTTACTTTCCAGATATGTTTTTAATTCACTTAAATCCAAGGTCAAATCCTCAATACTTCTGACTTTGTAATCATCGGTTTTATAATTGATTTTTACATATTCTCTTAAATCTTTCAGAAATGTACTTTTGTCTGTTTCTACTCTTAAATAAAGTCTGGGCGCCTGGCCGGTTTTGGAACGTGTCCGATTAAACGGAAGCGCCTGAATCATGGCTTTATCAAATATTTTAACTGTCTCATCTGTTAATTTTGTGCTTTCAGAAATATTTCCATTAATACTACCGTCAAAAGCAAGTAATGAATATTTGACCCGAAAATCTTTTCCGACACCTTCGCCACCGCTGAAACTGGATGTAATGGTTGAACTTTCATTGATTTCCACCGGGTTCAGAGAATAGCCCCAATTGAACTGAACGGGGCCGGTTAAATGGTCATTGCTTTTTTCTGCAGCGAATACTGCCCCAAAAAGTTGAACATCAATCAAATCGGTGTAGGTTTTGTTTGCTTCTCCTAATTGTTTTGCCCGGTCTTTTGAATCTTTGGCATTTTCTGTTATGAAAATTTCTTTTCCCATCCCAAGTTCCAGATAATCGCGAACGTATCGCTTTAATCTGACATCACTTACCAAATTGGTGTTGGTATCATAGTCCATTCTGGGTTTGTTTTCATTGTCCATGTCACCATTGGGATTGGTCATTTTGGCGTCATAAAGAAAAAGAATTTCACTGTTTTTTTCAATACTCATTTTTAATTCTCCTCTGTTAACTCTTTATTTTTCTTCTCTATTGATTTTTTTGCACCGATATATTCGCTATAGGAAATACCACTTAGCAGAAAAAACACAACTTCATCTTCAGATAATCCTGAAGATTCAATACCCTGTAATCTGTCCATAATATTTCCCCATATCCCATTTTCAATGTAAATGTCTTTTGATTTGTAAATAATGGTATATTCTTTCACCTGGTTGATAAATCCCTGTAATCTTCGGGTGGACATGCCGGCAAAATTCATTTTTTTCAAAAAATTAGATTTTTTGTCTTTTTGTACTCTGAGGATTTGGGCGATTACTGTTCCCAACAAAAACAACCCCTGCTTATAATAATTGTCTTTATAAATCTCTGCATGGGTTTTGAAAAATTCTCGATAGTCCTCGTTTAATACTTCTGAGATTGCTTTTTCATTTTCCATAGTGGTTACTCCTTTTATCATATTTAATTCTGTTATAATGTTTAAGAATAAATTCATTTTAAA
>CAZIXJ010000679.1:0-1821 GCA_964542835.1 uncultured Hyphomicrobiales bacterium | reverse complement strand
AAAATAAATGGAAAGACTAATTTTATTGACGTGAATGCATCACCCTTTTCTGTCGGAATATATGCAAAACTTGGATTTAAAAAATCAGGTGAACAGAAGGAAAATAATAAATGAGTACTCCAAAAAAATTATTATTAAAAGCAAAAGTCATCGAAAAACTCAAACAGCAAAAAACTTATTTCTCCTACGAAGAGATAAAAGCCCTGCTGAAAAAAGAAAAAATAGAAATAACCCCTTCATCGCTAAAGAGCTATGTCCACGAACTCACAAAAAATGGTGTAATTTATGATGCCGGAAAAGGCTGGTATTCAACACTTGAGAAAAACTTTACCCTAAATAAAAAACCAGTTCAAAAAATTATACGTAAAATTAAAAAAGAATTCCCGCTGCTTGAATTTTCCTGCTGGAGTACAGAACAACTAAACTCTTTTACTCATCATCTGCTGGCAAAATTCATAACCTTTGTTTATACAGATTCCGATTATATGCGAAATCTTGCAGAATTGCTAAGAAACATGGGGTATAATGTCTATGAAAATCCCAACAAAGCAGAGATTGAAAAGCAGTTTTCTATTAATGACAAAACAGTGGTTATACGCCCGTCAATATCGAAACAACCAAAAGCTGTAAAAAGTTTTTCACCCATAGAAAAAATTATTATAGATTTTCTAATTGAGAATAAAAAACTAAGCATAATGGATAATGCAGAGGCAGAAAATACAGCAAATAACGCCCTTAATTCCGGTAAAATCAATATTTCAGAATTTTATTCTTACACCAAAAGGCGTGAATTTTCTCTCCCCAATTCAATCAACCAAGTCCAGATAAATATTTAGCCGGAGATAGTTGATTAATGCGGGAACTAATAAAGCCAAAATGTTTTACTAAAAATCATCTTATAGCAAAAGCTAAAGAGCTATCAGGTGACCCAATATTAGTTGAAAAAACCATTCATGCATTTGCTCTACTTGGCTATCTTGTTCAATTAGAAGATAATTTTGTATTTAAAGGAGGAACCAGCCTACTTCTACATGTTCCAGAGATCAAAAGGTTATCCATTGATATAGATATAATTTTAGGGGCAGATATAAATAAATTCATAACAAAAATAGCAACAATTCCAGGCAACAGACCTTTTTTGCGGTATGAAGAAAATGAAAGAGGTGCCAGAGGATTACCCAATCGCAGACATTTTAAATTTTTTTATAGTTCATCTCTGTCCAATAAAGAGGAGTCTATTCTACTTGATGTTGTATTAGAAAGCCCTGAATATTTGCCATTTATAGAGAAGAAAACAATAGTATCGAACATATTTGAAACAGAAATAGAATTAAAAGCTAATTTACCAACAATTGAAGGTTTGCTTGGAGATAAATTAACCGCTTTTGCACCGCATACTATCGGTGTACCATTTGAAACATCCAGGGGCAATAGCATGGCTATGCAGGTAATAAAGCAGCTCTATGATATTGGTGAACTTTTCAATATTACATTGAATTTTGAAGATATTAAAACAGCATTTGATGCAACATTTGAAAAGGAAAATATTTATAAGAATAGTGCATTTACTAAAAAACAAGTTTTACAAGATACTGTTGAAAGCTGTCTTGCTCTACTTAAAATTCGCCTGAAAGGATATAAAAGTAATGAAGTATCAAGTTTCCTTGAAGATGGCATAAAAAAATTAGCAGTCACCTGTTAAATGATAAATTTTCTGTAGATGCAAAAGCGAAAATTACTGCTTCAAAAGTATTCTGTATCGCCAGTTTATTGCTTAATGAAAAAAGCTTAGATTTTGGTAAGGACATATATCAAAGTAAT
>CAZIXJ010000678.1:1326-1823 GCA_964542835.1 uncultured Hyphomicrobiales bacterium | reverse complement strand
ATTTCGTGGCGATAATCCAAAAGTCAAAACCATTTTTGAAGAAGAATACAAAAAGCAATACTCCGAGCTAATTAGCAAACTTGACCAAACAAGCGATTATTACAAATTCTTGCAAAACGATTATGACAATGATAATACTTTGCAGGTTCACAAAGGTTATTTTTCAGGCGATAAAGGAAACGCAGACGAAAAAGTTAAAACAGGTGTTGATGAAATACTGAAAGACAAAAAGAAGCTACTCTCATTTGAAAGTCCTACACGTTTCATTTTCTCAATTTGGGCTTTGCAGGAAGGTTGGGATAATCCGAATGTTTTTACAATCTGCAAACTTTCCAATCAAGGAAGCGAAATATCAAAACTTCAACAAATTGGGCGTGGTTTACGAATTTGCGTAAATCAAAATCTACAACGATACACGCTCAAAAACCTGAATGACAACCAAGAGGAATTTTGGAAAATCAATAATCTTGATGTAGTTGTATCAAGCAAAGAACAAG
>CAZIXJ010000678.1:0-1316 GCA_964542835.1 uncultured Hyphomicrobiales bacterium | reverse complement strand
ATTCAAAACGAGATTTTAAGTAACTCATTCCTAATTTCTGAAACATTTACAGAGCAAGAACTTATTAAAACACTCAAAGAAAAATCAGGTTTTAATGATGATACTATTATTACATTAGTTGATGATGTGTTGAAGGACACGAAAATGATAGTTCGCAAGGCAATTGTTGACGGACAAAAGATTTATGAAAAATCGTCTGAGTTTTCAGCCATTCTCAAAAAACAAAACTTACCCGAAGAACAAGTAAAAGCAATTGAAAGTTTGTTTGCAAACGATACAAATACTTACGTTCAAAAAGCCGATAAGAAAAAAGAAAAAAAGAAAGTTTTCATTAAAGCGACGCACCTTCAAGAGTTTCAAAACCTTTGGACAGCTATCAATAAAAATGCCTTTTATGTTTTAGAAACTTTAACCAAGGAACAAGAAAACCAACTAATACAAAATGTAAAAACGCAAATTGAAGCTGTAAACATTGAAGAAATATTGTTACAAACCATAAAAGCTGAACTACACGTAAATAAAATTGGCGAACAAGGAGCTATTACAGAAAGACTAACCGATACGGTTTCATACAAAAGCAAGGTTGATTATTTGGAATTGGTTCGCTCTTTGTCAAACAACACCAAAACACCTATTTCATTTGTAGTAAAGGTTTTCAACGCTTTGAGTGATGACTTCAAGAATAAAATGCTATGCAACAATCCGGAACAAGCCCAAAGAGAAATTTCCGAAATAATCAATAAGAACTTAATTGCAATGCTCAAAGCAAACATTAAGTATGATGGAATTAACGGAACAGGTTTGCCAAACGTATTCAAAACCGAAAAAGGAAAAACCTTTTTAAATACAGGAAGCGTAGGGAAATTTCAAAAAGACATTACAGGCGATTTTTCTTTAAAAAACAAATGGGTATTTGAAGAGGTGATTGAATACGACAGTGATTTTGAATTGGAAATTGTAGAGCAAGACCCAGATATTGAGAGTATTGAAATTTTCGGCAAACTTCCACGCCTGAAAATCAAAACGCCTTTGGGCGATTATAACCCCGACTTTTGCTATGCTATTAAAAGTACAGAAGGCAATAAAATATTCCTTGTGGTGGAAGCCAAAGGCTATAAATCATCAACAGCAATACCGATAGACGAAAAAGAGAAAATTGATTTTGCCAAAAAATACTTTGAAGCATTAGGCGAACACTACAAAGACCAAAACATAAAAGTTTCATTTAAAGAACGTATCAATAAAACGCAATTAGCAGCATTGATAAACAACGCATAAAAACAATGGCAGAACAAGATTTTATAAAAGCAGGTTAT
>CAZIXJ010000677.1:0-1830 GCA_964542835.1 uncultured Hyphomicrobiales bacterium | reverse complement strand
GGACTAAACACAAAATTTAAACTACCCTCTGGGAAAACAATAAATAGAGGAGATTTGGTAAAAGAGATAAATGCAGGCAAACACCCAGATTATCATGTACGCAAAATTGGTAAAAATAATGTACCATGTTCAAATCCTGATGGGAGTAAAAATAATAACTTAAAATGATAAATAAAGAGCTAAGAGGAGTGGTCTTAGCTCTTTATTTTTTTTAAAGGGGGCGATAAATAATGGACTTAGCATCATTATTGATATCTTTAATATCAATAGTTCTCTCAATAACCTTTTCAATTATTGTTATAAGACAAACTAGAAAGAACCATAGGCAAAACATAATTGTTGAAAAATTAGAAGAAATTTTTGAAATAATTGATTATTTTTCAAAAATTTACCCGGAGCTGTTAAATCTATCTCTATTTCTCGAACCATACTACAATGATACTGAGAACAATATTACTCATTATAATAATTACATCGACGAAAGAACTAGAAAACTACAACTTATTGACATTGAATACTTATACAAAATGTTTTCAAGAATAGAAATACTAACTTTATCGTATTGTTCTGATAAATTACAGACTGAAGTTCTATCTTTTACAAAATTAATATTTGATTTATCCCGCTATGTTTTTGGAATGCAAAGAATATATATAGAGATGTGGTGGAAAGAGGGATTTCCTGACTTTGTAAAAATACATGAATATTCAGATGTAATATCAAATGAAATAATAACAGAAATTGGTATTCATAAAAAGAATGTAACGAATTATAGAAAAGAAGTAAGAGATCATATTGAATACAATTTTAAAAAGGATGTTGGATTATTGTAAGAAAGAAAACATATTCATCAATATATATTAATGATGAGGGAAAGGGGGAATCGAACCCCCTAAACGCGCTCACTAACATATATAAACGGTATAATTTCTGAATTCTTTATTCTCTCCCTTAAGTAAAGGAAACATGTCAACCAGACTCCCCCAGGAACGCTGTCCCCACCACTAAGCATATCATTGAAATGACAGTATACATCATTAACTCAACCTCCACTTTGATTTTAATTAGAAAAATCGACATGGGAGGAGGAATGACATTTACTAAGAGTTCAATAAATCCTTCATAAAATATACCTGAATATGAACTATTCAGAATATAAGTATACAATGAAAGTGATAATTGTCAATTAAATTAACGATAATATGACACTATACAGATTTTAACTACAATACGTGAACAGTGTCGCTAGATAACAGTGACAGTTTTGTCTATGATCTCTAATAAACCGTGTTTAATTGCGATAATGAGTGTCCATACATGATGGCTAAAGTGGTATGTAGGATTTGGCGATTTGAATAAATTCCTTTGAATGCAGAAAACTTGACACGAATTATAATTCGTGTAGCACGAGGAACGAGCGGATCGAAATGAGTAAGGATATAAACGTTTACGCTTTATTGAGCATATTTTAATTTTTTTCAAAGGGAGGCAAATGTAGTATATCTATTTGAAAGACCAACTTCATGATCTGATGGGAAAAAACTAAAAATATGTATACCATCAGGCTCAACAATTAAGGAAATACGTCTGTATCTTCGTGAACGAGGAAAGGTTCTTGTTGAAATTACAGGGAAATCAACCATGTTTACATGTTTTCCATTTATTGTTGCTTTGACACATTCAGAGTATTCTGTTATATTTCCATGTGGAAGCGAAATTACAGATATTATTTTTTGTGAATTGTCTTCATCTGTCTCAGGTGTGTTTAAATAATAAGGCTCTTCAGGAAATAGAGTGGAAAAAATATAGCAAGAGTGAAATGTAGTCAAC
>CAZIXJ010000676.1:0-1830 GCA_964542835.1 uncultured Hyphomicrobiales bacterium | reverse complement strand
TTTCCTCCTTTTGCAAAGGAGGTGGCTCGGCACAGCCGAGACGGAGGATTTGGTATTTCAGGCGCCCTCGCCGGAAATGAAGATTCGATTACCTATGTTCAACATTCCACCCCGTCATTGCTTACGCAATGCCACCCCTCAAAGAGGGGAATTGTTGTAATTCGGGGCTTTTTCGCTCTCACAGCGGATATTTTAGTTGCATTTTCGCTCCTTTATTTAATATTTTTTCACAAATTAATGATAAATTTTATTGTTCCAAAAAAACTTTTTTCAAATTTGCCATATCCATAACTGTTAAGACACATGAAATTGTAAAATATATCAGTTTATTTTTCACTTTTTTATCAAACCTTGTTTTTCTTTGTGATTTTTTGAAACTGTTATCCTTTTTGAATTTCTTAAATTCATTAATTTTCGTTATATTTGCATATTGAATTTTGTCATAATTAAAAATTTGGTTAAAATGGATAAGTCCTTTAATGTTCTGTTTGTTTCCAGCGAAGTACTGCCCTTTTCCAAGGAAAGCGGAGTAGGCGATGTAGCATTTTCTCTGC
The DNA here is from genome assembly GCA_964542835.1 of uncultured Hyphomicrobiales bacterium. Taxonomy (GTDB): domain Bacteria; phylum Bacteroidota; class Ignavibacteria; order Kapaibacteriales; family UBA2268; genus CAZIXJ01. The sequence continues at coordinate 1,276 of CAZIXJ010000676.1, read as the reverse complement.
CACTTGCCATAAAAGATAAAGGGAATGACGTAAGAGTAATGATGCCGAAATATGGCACAATTTCCGAAAGGAAAAATCGAATTCATGATATCAACAGACTAAAAAATATGGAAATACCGGTGGAAGATAAAGTAGAACTTGCTACTGTGAAATCTTCATCCATAAATAATCCGAGAGTAAAAGTACAGGCTTACATTACTACCAATGATAAGTATTTTAACCAAGTAAAGGGCGTTTATCATGACCCGCAAACATGGAAGGAATATCCCAATAATGCAGAAAGATTTATTTTCTTTAGCAGAAGTGTAATCGAAACGTGCAATGTACTCGGGTGGTATCCTGATATTATTCACTGCAACGACTGGCACACGGCTATTATACCGGCACTTGCCAAAGTGCTGTATCCGGTAAAATTCCAAAATACGAAGACAGTATTGACTATTCATAATTTTTTGAATCAGGGATGCTGCGATGAAGATGTTTTTGCTCTTACCGAGCTGCCTGAAGAAGTAAAAGAGCATTTTATGCACAATGGCAAATTTAATTTACTGAAAGGCGGTATTCATTATGCCGATTATATTACTACTGTAAGCAAATCTTATGCCGACGATGTATTGAGAGATGAGTCATATTCAGATGGGCTTAGCGTAATACTTAAAGAAGAAAACAAAAAATTTAAAGGTATTTTGAACGGGGTTGATAATTATAACTGGAATCCAAAAAAAGATAAATTAATAAAACAGCTTGCCGATGATATTGAAGATTTCAAATATCGCAATAAAGAAGTTTTATGTGATGAATATGGATTTGAGTATGATGATAATACGCCTTTGCTTATTATGATACCACGCATTGGTGATCAAAAAGGAGTTCCGCTTATTATTGAAGCAGCAGATGAATTATTCAGTAAAAATATTCAGATGATTCTTCTCGGGCAGGGCGATATTGATTTAAAAAAACAGTTAGATGTAATATCTAAGAAATATCCTGATAAATTTAAAACTGTTTTCTCCTTTGATAATGAGTTAGCTCATAAATTAGAAGCAGGTGCGGATATATTTATAATGCCGTCGAAGTCCGAGCCTTGCGGACTGAACCTGATGTATTCACTCAATTACGGTACAGTTCCCGTAGTAAGGCTTACAGGAGGCACTAAAGAAATTGCCACTCAGTTTGACAAAAATTCGGGAAAAGGCGATTCATTTACCTTCACAGAGTATTCCAAAGAGGATTTCCTAAAATCACTCGATGAAGCTCTTGAAGCGTTTCAGGATAA
>CAZIXJ010000675.1:0-1832 GCA_964542835.1 uncultured Hyphomicrobiales bacterium | reverse complement strand
CAATTTTTCACCCATTTATCAAGCTTAAATAGGAAAAAACAACCAATTTCACAGAGTTGATGTTTTCTGTTGAATCTTTTACTTTGCTTTCACTTTCTCTTGCTACGCTCAGAATATTTGATACAGGTGCTTTTTCAGAAGGGAGAAAAAGAGCGCATATATTTTACGATGATAAGTATTTCACGGTAAACCCATTTGATAAATTGTTCACATTGCAAAAGCATTACTGGGAAGATTTGCAAAATTTTGAACTGGTTGATTCGCAATACAAAAATTATATTTATGTAATTATTAATCTCAAAAATGCCACAAAATACAGATTAATTGTTACCCAGGATGATAAAGATAAAATTACAAAAGAGCTAACCAAGCATCTGAGTTTCTTAAACAGAGGTAACTATGAAAATTCCTGATTTCGAATATATTAAGCAATCACATAAAATAATAAAACCTTTTATTCACAGAACCCCTGTGATGACTTCGCAAAACATAAACAGAATTGCCGACTGCGAAATTTTTTTCAAATGTGAAAATTTCCAGAAAGTCGGAGCATTCAAATACAGAGGAGCAACCAATGCAGTACAGAGATTATCGGCTGAAGAGAGCAAATACGGAGTAGCAACTCATTCTTCAGGCAATCACGCTCAGGCTCTTGCTCTTGCTGCTAAAACCAAAGGCATTCCTGCAAAAATCGTAATGCCGGAAAATTCTCCAAAAGTAAAAATAAATGCAGTAGCTGATTACGGTGCTGATATTACATTTTGTGAGCCAACACTCGAAGCCAGAGAATCTACTCTTGCAGGAATCATCGAAAAAACAGGAGCTACTGAAATTCACCCCTACAAAAATTTTAACGTAATAGCCGGGCAGGCAACAGCTGCAATAGAGCTGCTCGAAGAAGTCGAAAAGCCTGATATAGTAATTACTCCCGTTGGCGGTGGCGGGCTTCTTTCAGGCACTTCAATATCCGTAAAGAATCTCTCTCCCGACACTAAAGTATTTGCCGCAGAACCCGAAGGCGCCTCCGATGCTTATAAATCATTTGTAAAAGGTGAATTAATACCATCAGTAAATCCCAGAACAATATGCGACGGTTTGCTTACATCACTCGGTGAAATTAATTTTCAAATTATCAGAGATATGACTGACAGAATAATACTTGTAAATGATAATTATATAATGAAAGCAATGCAGCTGATATTTGAAAGAATGAAAATAATTACCGAACCAAGCGGAGCTATTACACTCGGGGCAATACTGCAATATCCTGAAATATTTGAAAATAAAAAAGTAGCCTCAATTATTTCGGGAGGTAATATTGACATCAGAAAGCTCGGGTATTATCTGTCCTGATCAGGTTAATTATTATTTCTGCTTCGCTTCATTTACGAGCAGTTTTCTTCCGCCGAACTGACTCTGGTTAAGATTGACTATTGCCTTATCGGCAGCAGCTTCGTCCATCGTAATAAAGCAGAATACTTTGGGCCTTCCCTGATGAGTATCCTTTATTAGCTTTATATCGTGTATATCGCCAAACTGTTCGAAAAGCAATTTTAATTCGATTTCATTAATCTGAAAAGGAATGTTTCCTACATAAATCTGTTTCATATTAATCCATTTATATTTTGTTGTAAAAAGTTTTTATTTTATACTTCCAAACCTGCAATGTGATTGCAAAAATCATTAATTCGGAAGCATTTAAGAATTTATACAGGCACTGAACACTTTGTAATGCTTAGTCTGTCGAAGTTGCTAAATGTCCGTCAATAAATATCAATTGAAAAAAAATAATTAAAAAAGCGGTTGACAGAAAATGACGCATGTCGTAGCTT
>CAZIXJ010000674.1:0-1837 GCA_964542835.1 uncultured Hyphomicrobiales bacterium | reverse complement strand
ATGGTGTATATATGATATAGAGTGATTTAACTATGCTTACAGGTTATTAATAATAAGGATTGTAATCTTTTGGTCAAGCAACATTAGGAATATTGATTTAGCAGATGAAAACATTCCAGCGAAGTAGAATCGCTTATTCATTGTTAGATAGAGCCCTTTTTTTATTAAATAATACAATATTCCAACAATCCCAATGCTTCCAATTTGAATTATAAATCTTAAAAAATTAAAGAAATAAAACCACCCATGAATTGATGAATCTGGATTACTTTGAAAAGTTGTTCTTCCATCAACTAAATATGTAAACATGAATGCAAAGATAATCGGAACAAATGAAAGAAAATATAAATACCATTCCCTCTTATTTCTTAAACTTATGACAAAGAATATTAAGTATATAATTGGAAATCCGACTATATACATAATCAATAAGGAGTTATTTAAATAAGTTATATATTTATGAATTAGCCAATAATAACATATAAGGGTTTCAATTATTATAATGAAAATATATTTTTTCATATTTCACCAATTTTATAAAGATATATTTCTACTAACGATTATCAAGGCTGAAATGGCGCAGCCGCCTTAGCACCCCAGAGGGGCATTGTGCCATAACATTATCGCCGTATCGCAACTAATATGAGTTTGCAAATAAGACTAGAGCTAAAATATTTTATCTACCGGCTCCCACCTACCACCTCGACCATGATATGTTTCGGCATGTACACAAAATTTCTGTTTACAGTCTAAACACTCAAAATAGTAACAGATTATATCATCCCATGGTCCATTTATATCAATTTCTGAAAATGGAAGATAGACCATTTTCTTTTCTAATTTTATATTTCTGATTTCCCGGATTACATTATCTTCTAATTTGTCACTTATAACTTTAAAGACTTTTCTTAACTGGTCTGGATGTTGAATCTCTTTTATCGTACTTAATTCATTACATTTTTCACATGACATAAAAAAAATCCTGATCTGTTTTGTCGTTCATACCGTGTCCTGTAAAATCTACATTTGCCAACAAGAGATAAAATACACTACTGGTTATAATTGATAAGCTAATCAAAAAATATTTGATCGCTTATTTTTACTTCTTTCAAATAACCTTCTTCACCATAGCCGCCATAAATAATGTTTTCTCTGAATTCGTTCTTCAAGGAATTGAATTCAATAATTGCTTCAGGAAAAGCACCATTGTTATCTTCAAAATACTTACAAAACCATTCACCAGATTTATACCCATCTTCGTTCAATTCAAAAGTAAGATATATTTTATGCTTTAAACATTTTGAGATTTTCAATATATCAGGCCAGCTTTCAGGTTCACTAAAATGTTTGCAGAAAGCACAATCTAAACCAATTGAATCCCATCTTGCAGAATATGAAAACCTGTCTTTTATCAAAATGCTATTCCCATGATTTACATGAAATTCTTATGTTCATGTTTTCTTCATTCTCATCATAAGTGCAAGTAACAATGTTAATATATTATTGGCATTGTCATTCAATTAAATCATTGATATCGAAAATTGTTTTTCGACTATGGTATATATATTACATGGAAAATCAATTCGTTATGAGTTAATACTACAGATTATTTTTATAATTAATCTAAAAATGAGACTAAATAAAACTATTTGAAACTATTTAAAACTAATAAGCCCAATATCAGCAGATGAAAAAGGTGAGGTGGTCGCAAATTGCGACCACCTCGAAGGCTTGAAATATTCCAATTCACTGCCTTATTATGCTTTTACTGAACATGGTGCGATAATGGCAGCTAATGTCCTTAACTCTACACAGGCTATTGAAATGAGTGCTTTTG
>CAZIXJ010000673.1:0-1837 GCA_964542835.1 uncultured Hyphomicrobiales bacterium | reverse complement strand
TTCTTCCATTCTCGGCTGTATTATTTCGCTAAGCTCTCTTTTAGTAATTTCTGTCGGCTTTCTTCCGCCTATACCTGAAATCATAAAGACATCATTTTTATTAATTGCTGCCCCGTACGAATATCCGTATTCTCTTTTAATTCTTTCAGCTTCTGAAGCCACTATCCCAAGCCCTTTTCTAATATCATCAGTAATTTGCTTTCCTGCAACAGCAAATACAGAAGTATATCTTATAATATTTTCTTCAAAAATTGCTATATCGGTAGTGCCTCCACCAATATCCACAAGGGCAACTCCCACTTCCTTCTCTTCATCGGTAAGCACTGCATTGCTGCTTGCAAGAGGTTCGAGAATAATATCATGCACATTAAGCCCTGCTCTTTCCACACATCTGTAAATATTCTGTATTGCCGTATCAAGCCCCGTTACTATATGAACTATCGCTTCAAGTCTTACTCCGCTCATTCCGACAGGATCGTAAATGCCATCCTGGTCATCAATAATAAATTCCTGAGGAATTACATGAATTATCCTTCTGTCTTTCGGAATGTTAAGATTTCTTGTATCGTCTAAAAGTCTTTTTACGTCATTTTCACTAATTTCATTGTTTTCATTGGAAATACCTACAATTCCCCTTGTCTGAAGTGATGATACATGATCACCTGCTATACCTACCACTACATCTTCTATTTTTACCCCCGCCTGATTCTCTGCCTGTTCTATAGCCTTTTTAATCGATTTTACAGTACGGTCAATGTTAGATACTACCCCCCTGTTGATACCTTCAGATTCGGCTATGCCAATACCAAGAATATTTAAAGCATCTGAATCTTCAGACTTCGAAGCAATCAATGCACAAATTTTAGTAGTTCCAAAATCCAGACCTACTGTAAATTTTTGTTTGGATTGAGTATTCTGTTCTGCCATAATTTTACTCGTTTTATTTCAATTTAATTAATTTTTCATAACTATCATACCGCTCCAGCGGCAATCAATGTATTTTACATTATTTGCTGCAATGCCACTATTCAGAAGGTATAAACCTAGCCTGCCGAGCTTTTCATCAATATTTCTGCCGGAGCCAAAAATGTAATCCTGCCCTTTTTTAGTTCTGATTACCATACTTTCAATCGCGTAATTATATGTAATATCAGAAATATCTGCAAGCAAATAATTATAAACATCTTTTTCCAATTCATTTATGAGCAATGCAATTTCAGTTAATATTAATTTACTCGTTTTATCAAAAAAAATATCTTTTGCAATGAAAAACTTTTCAAGGTGATAATCTGATGTATAAGGCAATATTATCCCAAACTTATCGAAAAAATGTAAATTCCCATACGAATCCACAACCGTTCCTACCGGTTTTCTTTCGACTAATTCAATTACCAGATTACTGCTCCCTTCAAAATTTACATTTACACTCTGTATATATTTATTTTCTTTTATAATATTTTTAATTTCATTCAGATTAATATCCTTCTTAAATTTATTTTCAATTTTTTTTTCTACAGTATCTTTAATTGAATTTTCTGGCACTATAATTGCACCATCAATTTCTACTGTTGTAATATGCTGTTCAGAATCCCAAACACCTGAAAATACAGATAATACAACAAATATAAGAATTACTGCTGATAAAATCAGTAATGCTTTATCTCTGGAATTTTTAATATCCATCAGACAAATACTCTTCTATAAATTAAACAAAAATAAGACATAGTCTTATCTGTACGTAATATTTTATTTTTTAAAGAGGGTAAAACCGTGGGATTTTTCCCCTCTTTATGCTGCTTTATTTTTCCTCTTCACAAAGATATTATAATTTTTTATA
>CAZIXJ010000672.1:0-1838 GCA_964542835.1 uncultured Hyphomicrobiales bacterium | reverse complement strand
AACCGCTTAAATCCGTAATCAGTAAATGGATTAATATATTTTTCTACAAATTCCGACATTTTTCCAACCGATTAATTACTGCAATTTTATTTTCTTATTTTTTTTAAACGATAAACTGAAGAAATTCATTTGAAATCTTTGAGAAATATGTACAGTTAGTTAATATGGAGATTTAAAATTGAATTTAAATGTATTTGGAAAGTAGAAAACAATCCTGAATTAACAGAAATATGAATAATTATCAGTTGTAATTTTTAATGATTTACAAACATCATCTATTTATTTTGCTATTTTAATATTAATTTCTTAAATTATAAGATTATAATATACAGATTGAATCTTTTGATTTTAGTAAATGATAAATTTTAAATTAAATAATGTTTTTGGCAAAGATGTTTTTGAAGATTATCAAATAGGAGAAAATCCCAAGGATGATCTGGAATTCCTTATATCCGAAATTAAAAAATATAACAAGAAATTCGATGAGCAGAGAATAAGAAAAGCTTTTCAGATGTGCCTGCAGGCTCACAGTAATAAGCTCAGAAAATCCGGAGACCCTTTTTACACTCATCCTCTGGAAACTGCAAGAATTTTAATAAATGAAATTCCGATGGATGAAAATACTATTACTGCTGCACTACTTCACGAAGTAATGGATAACGGTATTTTCGGATATAAAGATGTCAAATCCGAATTTGGCACAAATGTAGCGGATGTAGTAGAAGGAGTGGGCAAGATAGAGCATATTGAAGCTCATCACCTCAATCAGGTTACTCAACTCGAAAATTATCGCAGATTACTTCTTTCTATGCTGAAAGATGTTAGGATTATTTTAATCAAACTTGCAGACAGATTGCACAATATGCGTACTCTTGATTACCTTTCACATGAATCTCAAATCAAATTTGCAATGGAAACTATTGAGGTATATGCACCATTCGCCAATAGATTCGGATTGAGAAATATCAAATGGGAGCTTGAGGATCATTCCTTCAAATACCTTGACCCCGAAAATTACGGTCAAATAAAGACAAAACTCAATGCTACCAGAGAGCAACGTGAAATGTACATAAACGAGTTAATTTCACCAATCAGGAATGCATTAGATAACGACTCTTTCCTTAAAAAAAATAAAATAAAATACGAAATCAGCGGGCGACCAAAGCATATATTTTCTATTTATAATAAAATGCTCGCTCGTAATAAAAAAATGGAAGAACTTTATGACTTGCACGCATTCAGAATAGTTCTCGATACTGATGACCCTTATATTTGCTTTTATGTATATGGTATTATAGCTTCGATTTACAAACCTATTCCAGAAACTTTTAAGGATTATATTTCAGCTCCCAAAAAAAACGGTTATCAATCTATTCATACAGGATTAATCGGAAAAAATAATATTGCTGTGGAAATGCAGATTCGTACAAGAAAAATGAATGAATTTGCTGAAAAGGGGGTTGCCGCTCATTTTAAATATAAAGATAATGTTGATTCCAAATCAATATTAGAATCAAGTAAAATTGACGTCTGGATTTCTGAAATAAGAGAGATACTTGAGAATGTTGGCAACAGTTCCAATGAATTTATACTGGAAAATGTAAGAAAAAATCTTCTTGTAGATGAAATTTATGTTTTTTCGCCTAAGAATGAATATATTACTTTGCCGAGAGAATCCGTACCGCTTGATTATGCTTTTCATATTCACAGCGATTTGGGATACAGGTTTATTGGGGCTAAAGTAAACGGAAAGATTGTGCCGGTGGATTACATATTGCAAAGTGGCGACCAGGTAGAAATACTTACCTCCGATAATCACGAACCCGAGGAAGAGTGGC
>CAZIXJ010000671.1:0-1846 GCA_964542835.1 uncultured Hyphomicrobiales bacterium | reverse complement strand
CGCCATCCCAAATAGGCACTACAATTCCATTTTCAGGAATTAAAATTTAATAAATTATTAGTACTTGTAAATTATTTTAATTGATATGGCTGGTCATCTAATTTTAGTCCAACTATATGATATAATTTTTTAGCTGTTGAACTGCTATATGATGGTAAACAGTATTTTTTATCTGTCTTTATATCTTTTAATATTGATATTTGTACCCGTTTGAGTTCTCTGCGTATTTCTTCAGATGATATTGATTGATACTGTAGTTTTGTTCGATATGTTAATATCCTTACGCAAACAAGAGCTATAAAACATATTGCTATATGAGCTCTGATCCTTCTCTCCGTCCAATGATAAATCGGTCTTATACTCAAATCATGTTTGCTCACTCTGAAACAAGATTCTATTTGCCATAACAATTTATATTGGTTGATTATTTCCGAGTAACTCAATGTATCGTCATTACTTACTACTCCGTGTAGCCCGTCCCACTTCTCAAGTAGTTTTACTTTGTCTTCGTCTATACTTATTTCGCTGTTTGCGCTGACATTCAGTATTGCTTTATACCCAAAATTACTCAGCAAACTTTTGGGATTCTTGTCTTTTTTAAGCTTTTCTTCTAGCTTTGCCAACCATTTCTCTCTATCATGCTTGTCTTTTCTGGCTCGTTCAGGTCGGTAGGTTACAATTAGCCGTCGTTTGTCGGTTAATGCTATCTCTTTTACAGTGAATTTCTTGCTGTCGTCTTTCTCGATTGATAATATTTCCGACTTTATCGTATCATTCATATTCTTTAGCCTTGCACCAAGAATATAATTGATTTTCTTTCCTTCAAGAGCTTTTAAATTTTTCTGGCTTATCATGCCACTATCGGCTACGAAAATCACTCGTTTGACATCATATCGCTTTTGTATGGACTCAATTGCATCTGTTACTGTATGCCCTTCATACTGTGAACCGGGATACACTTCATATCCTATCGGTAGTCCTTCACTGCTTACTATCAGACTTAACAATACCTGGCTTTGGTTGAACTTATGATCTTTGCTGTATCCGTTTTCTTTAAATCCGTCTTGCACAAATGATTCAAAATAGAGTGTTGTACAATCATAAAACAACACATCCACCTTTTCTTGCAGTATCCCTCGCACTGCTGTAGTGGATATGTCTTTGATTTTATCTGTCTTTTTGTCGTCTAATTTATCCATCATGTCATAGACGCTTTGCAAACTCATGTTTATTCCATATTCCGAACCTAATTTTTCGACTGTTGCTCTCTTGCTTAATGGCTCTGATATTCTGCCTAATACAGTATGATATAATTTTGTGCGGCTGCCTTGCTGCCGGCTACTGAATATATTGTTAAAACCCAGTTCCTTGTATATCTGTCCGTAAACCTCATGAATTCCGGTTATAATACGGCTTTCCTCTCTTAAATTCTTTAAATTGACCAGGAGTTCTTTTTTCGCATTCTCTTCTTCCATAGCTTTTTTTCTGGCATTTATGACAGTTTCAACCAAATATTCATCGGGAAATAAACTTGGCGAAACTTCTTTTTCCATATTCAGTTTAATATATTCGGCAAGTTCCATTAATTTAGGAAGTTCGCTCTCATCCTTGGCAAAACCTACGTGCCGTAGAATTCTCTGCTGAACTTTACCGCCGATTCTTTTGCTGCTACATATCTGCACAGCAATTTTAGTCGTATTTTTACTATATTTTTTTCTTACAAACATGATACAAATATAAGAAAAAAAAACATAAAAACCTAATAATATTTTTATCTTAGGCACTACATCGTTCAAAAAATCATCGTTCGGCTTGTTTCCTATGTTTAAGGTATCCTTTTTTGAGG
>CAZIXJ010000670.1:0-1847 GCA_964542835.1 uncultured Hyphomicrobiales bacterium | reverse complement strand
AAAGAAAAATCTGAAAAAGCAAAAGAAATAATTAATTACATCATATTAAAAATAAATGAAAAAAAACTGGAACATCTCGAAAATAATTAATCATCAGATTAAACCATTCATACTTTTTTAAGTCTATTAATCAGAGTTGTTTTTATTTATATACAGGAGATTTATTATGAGGAAATTTATTGGATTAGTGATTCTTGCTTTAGCAGGGATGCTGCTTGTTAATTCCTGCGATGAGCAAACTACTGCAAACGAAATTGATGACGTATTGCAAAACGAAAATTTATTTATTGATAATTCAATAAATGATACAGATGAAATTGCAAGCAATCTTACACTCGAAAAAGATATGGAATTGCTTATTGAAGAGCCTCCAATGCAATTTACACCACCTGAAAGACCACCAAGAAAAGGAAAATTTGTTCCGCTTGGCAGAGTATTCAGAGAAATGGAACTAACTGAAGAGCAAATTGATTCCGTAAGAAAATACTCAAGAATGCATCATTTATGCAAATGGACTATTAAGAGAAAATTTTACGAAAACGTAAAGCCATATATGGATTCCATTAACAGAGAAAGAAGAATTATTATTCAGAAATTAAGAAATGACGAAATTACAAGAGAAGAAGCAAGAGCTTTGATTCAGGAGTTGAATCAAAATGCAAGAGCATTTATGTTCGCTGCACGGCAAAGAATTATGGAAGCTCTGAAAAATTGCAATCTGATATTTTTTGAAAGAATTGCCTCGATTTTAAATGAAGAGCAATTGGAAATCTGGCAAAGTTTTCTTGAGGAAATGGACGAAAGAAGAGGCTGATGTAGATTGCTTTGGAATACTATTAAAAAATTAAAATTGAATATAAACGACTATATTTTATTATAGTCGTTTTTTTTGTTTTTTAATCAAATGGTAATTATAATGGATATAAATCATAAATATAAATTAAATAACGGAATAGAAATACCTGCTCTCGGTATTGGTACTTATCGCAGTCTTCCGGGCAGAGAAACCATAGAAGCACTTGAAACTGCATTGGAATACGGTTACAGGCATATTGATACTGCCGCTATGTATGGCAATGAGAAAGAAGTAGGTCAGGTAATCAGAGAATCGGGTATTAAAAGAGAAGATATTTTCGTAACCACAAAACTATGGAATGATAATCACGGGTTCAAAAATGCTCTTGGTGCATTCGATACAAGCTACAAAAATCTCAATATTGATTATGTTGATTTATATCTTATTCATTGGCCCGTAACAGGCAGAAGAGTGGAATCCTGGAAAGCACTCGAAAAACTCTATGGCGAAGGAATCGTAAAAGCTATAGGTGTAAGCAACTACACAATCAGGCATTTGCAGGAAACTCTGAATAATTCTGAGATAAAGCCTGCAGTAAATCAGGTGGAAATGCATCCGTTTCTTTATCAGAAAGATTTGATTGATTTTTGTGAAAAGCATGACGTAAAAATTGAAGCATATTCTCCGCTTACGAGAGGCACAAAATTTAAAGACCCTGTAATACTATCGATTGTGGAAAAATACGGAAAAACAGCTCCTCAGATTATGATTCGCTGGGCGTTGCAAAATGACTTTGTCGTATTACCAAAATCAGTACATAAAAATAGAATCAAAGAAAATTCTGAAGTTTTTGATTTTGAAATCAGTGAAGCTGATATGAAAATGCTTAATGAACTGAATAATGATTTCAGAATTACCTGGGATCCATCTAACGTTGAATAATTTTGGCTTTATTTTTTAAGTATTACAAGGCGTGAAGAGATTTCTGCATCTGAGAAATCCGTATGTCTTATTATCCATTTGATTGTTTCGACGCGATAAATTATTACAT
>CAZIXJ010000669.1:0-1850 GCA_964542835.1 uncultured Hyphomicrobiales bacterium | reverse complement strand
GGTTGGGGTGAGGGTGTTTATGGTGGATTTCCAAACCACATTCCCAAGCACATCAAATATCTCTATCTCTGAACCATCCGAAGGTTTCAAACCTTCGGATGGTTGACTTTAAATCTCTACTTCCTCACCATCACTTTAATTGTCCTTTTCTTATCGCCGTGGCTGATTTGGATTAGGTAAACACCGTCGGGGACGTTAGTGCAGTTCCAGATTAAGTTGCCACTGTATGCGTTTATTTGCTCAAATGTTATGTCCTGCTCTCTGCCAACTTCTACTCCATTTGTATTGTATATCTTTACGCTTTCGGTGTTCATCTCAAGAGATGTATCCCAATAAACTAATGAACGCACCTCCGTGCTTGCCGGTTGTGGATACGGCGGGTAAGTGTAGAGGTAGTTTTGGGTTTCGGTTACTTCGACAGATGTAAGTTTGAAATCTTTAAGACTTGCTTTATAAATTCCTTTTGCTGTTGCGGCATATATTGAACTGTCAATTATTGCTATATCATTAATATCATAATATGGAAATAATTCTTCAAGTCCTTCATTGATTTGCAACCATGAGTTACAAGTGTCCTTTGACAGCATTACTTCTTCGTCTGCAGTTAGTATAAAAATATTTGGACCGTAATTATCAATATCTTTAATTATAGATTCAAATCTATACATCTCTTTTAATAAACCCGTTTTTATATTGTATTTATAAATTTTTTCTGATGAAGTAAAAATAAATTCATTTTTATATGATAAAATATCTCTAATATTTTTTATTCCAATATCAGCAAATATTTTCCATTTATTAATAGTTTCATCATATTGATATAATTTACCATCTCTGTAATTTGTAGCGAATAAAATTTCGTTATGAATAACAAATCTCTCAAAAAATAAAATATTATCTTCCATATCTGTAATATTTATCCAATTAGTTCCGTTTTCTCTTGAATAAACAGAATTATCATTCTGAACAGAAATAAATAAGATGTTTTGAAAAAAAATCAAATCATTTATAAATCTATTGTAAATGTATTCCCATGAAGTTCCTTTGTCATACGAAATATTAACACCTGTTCCAATTGAATATAACACATCATTATAAATATAAGTGTGATAAACATGTCTTGTAATATCTTTTTCTTGATCATTAGGAATGAGATTAAACCAGAAATATTCATCTTTATGAGAGTAATACAGAAAATTAAAATAACCACTGGCATAGAGATTTTTATTATCATGATTAATATGATAGACAGGAATATCAGATAGATTCATATTGTTTTTCTCCCATGATATTCCGTAATCATCCGATACATAAAATCCAAAAGCTGTTATGGCATAGCAGTATTCATCGAATAGAATAATAGCTTTACCATTTTCATTATTAATATCTTTGGATTTACGCCATGTTTTTAAATTATCATGTGAATAAAAAATACCTTCGTCATGAATTGTAATAATAGTGTCTCCTTTCATTACAATATCGCGAGGGTGAGGATTTATTTCATTTCTAATCCAGTTTTTACCTTTATCTAGCGACATAAAAATATTTGTATTATAAACATCAAATATAACAATTTTATCATTATCAGCTATGATTTTCCCGGATGGAGAAAATCCGAATGCTAGATTAAAGTAATTCTTCAAATTGAAGACTGAGTCGTAAGTAACACCATAGTTATCAGACTTTACGAAAACACCGTTATTTATACCATAAATTGTAGAGTCTGAAAATGTAATATGACTAAAAGCATTTCCTCCCTCTATTTCAGTTTTAGCCCAGTTATTTAAATCATCAGATTCATAAAGTCTATCGGTTATAGCATAATACTTATCATTAAATTTTGTCAATGA
>CAZIXJ010000668.1:0-1851 GCA_964542835.1 uncultured Hyphomicrobiales bacterium | reverse complement strand
TGGAAGGTATAATAAAAGGTACAAATGTTGGCACTTGGGAATGGAATGTGCAGACCGGTAAAACAATATTTAATGAAAGATGGGCGGAAATAATCGGTTATACTCTTGATGAACTCTCTCCAATCTCTATTGATACGTGGATGAAATTTGCACATCCGGATGATTTGAAAAAAAGCGGAGAGTTGCTTGAAAAGCATTTCAACGGAGAACTGGAATATTACGAATTTGAAAGCAGGATGAAACATAAAAACGGCAACTGGATATGGGTGCTGGACAGAGGTAAAGTAGCCAAATGGGATGATGAAGGCAAACCACTTTTGATGCTTGGTACTCATCAGGATATTACCGAAAGAAAGAATACTGAACTGGAACTAAAAACTATTTTGGAAACAGCAATAGACGGATTTTTCATTACCAATTTAAAAGGTGAATTTCTTTTGGTTAATACTTCTATGTGTAGTATGCTGGGATATACAAAAGAAGAGATGCTAAATATGGGCATTCCTGATATTGAAGCTCAGGAAGATATAACCGAAACAAATGAGCATATAAATCTGGTAATGAAGCAGGGATTCGACAGATTTGAAACAAAACATAAAAGTAAAAACGGTGATATTCTTGATGTGGAAATAAGTGTAACTTTAGTAAAATCCGATGAACCTAAGCTGGTAGTCTTTGTAAGAAATATTCAGGAAAAGAAGAAGTCTGAGGAAAAGCTCAAGAAATTTGCTCAGGATATGGAATGGACTAACTGGGAACTGCAGAATGAAATATCAACCAGAAAAGAAACTGAAGAGAAATTAAAACAGCAAAATAAACTGCAAAAAATCTTAATGAGGACTGCTGCTGAAAATATTAATCTCCCTCTGGATAAAGTAGATGAATCGGTGAATAATTCCCTTATGGAATTGGGGAAATTTGCAAGTTCTGACAGGTCTTATATATTTGATTATGACTGGGAAAATAATGTTTGCAATAATACTTATGAATGGTGCGAAGAGGGAATTTCACCTGAAATAGATAATCTTCAGGGAGTTCCTCTGGAAATGATGCCTGATTGGGTGGAAACTCACAGTAAGGGAGAAATAATGTATATTCCTGATGTATCTGGATTGCCTGAAAGCAGTGGAGTTAGACAGATACTTGAGCCTCAGGGCGTAAAAAGCCTTATCACTCTGCCTATGATGAGATTTGACAAATGTATAGGATTTATCGGATTTGATTCAGTTAGGAAGCATCATACATATTCTGAAACTGATATTATGCTGTTGAAGCTCTTTGCACAAATGCTTGTGAATCTTAATACAAGAATAAATCTCGAAAAAAATCTACTAGAAGAAAAAGAAAGAGCAGAAGCTGCCAACAAGGCAAAATCTGAATTTCTGGCAAATATGAGTCATGAGATAAGGACACCAATGAATTCGATACTGGGATTCAGTGAAGTAATGCTCAATACTATTGATGACCCTAAATTCAAAGGGTATCTTGAAACTATTTTGAACAGCGGCAAAACTCTTCTTTCTCTGATAAATGATATACTTGACCTTTCAAAAATAGAAGCAGGCAGGCTGGAAATATCGCCTGAACCGGTAGATATAAAAACTTTGATTTATGATGTGGCAAGGATATTTGAACAGAAAATCAATGAAAAGGCGCTTGAACTTTATGTAGAGCTTGATGACAGCTGTCCGAAAAGCATTATAGCTGATGAAATCAGAATAAGACAGATATTGCTGAATCTTATGGGAAATGCGGTAAAATTCACTTACAGCGGATATATAAAGGTTGAATTGGCAGTGCTTGGCAGGAAATCAGGACTGATTGACCTTGCTATTTCTGTAATAGATACAG
>CAZIXJ010000667.1:670-1857 GCA_964542835.1 uncultured Hyphomicrobiales bacterium | reverse complement strand
CCAAATGGAGTGCAGATGGCCAAACTTGGAATAGACATAGGGCTAATCTTACTGTGACAATTGATGCTGAAAGAGGTTATTTTGAGTGCTCAGGGAATAACAACTTTACTGATACTAAAACTAGAACAAAATACCGCGATTACATGGCTGTAAAAGTAAATCCATTTCCTTGGTATTATGGATATGGAGGAGCAGCACATTGTGACAATACTCCTGTAGAAGGGTCTTTTAAAAAGGTAAAGAGTGGTATTGTAGTTCAATGGAATGATTTAGCTCTAGACTTTGAATGTTGTCAATAAGAAAAAAGTATATAAGTATGTTACAAGTTGGCAATAAAAATTTTATCATGGAATCACCTCTGCTGCCTTTGCAGAGGTGGTTTACTATTATATTAACCCTAACCTTATTAGCTTTTAATGGGAATACTCAAAGCCTTCACGGTTATGAGTTTAATACAATGGAAGACGATTATGAGCCCTTAGAAGATTACGAGTCCATACAAATATTAGCTGGGGGAAATTTCAACTGGGAAATGAAATTTGAACCGGATTTCGATATTTTGGTTTTTGGCGAAAGATATAGCTCCTTTTTTGTAGACTTTTTTTCCGCTTTTTATGGACCTAATGATGAGTGGGTTTTGGATTTGAATTCGTATCCGTACCATTTTGACCTTATTCCCGATACAATTGATATACAATCTGATGTCCGCTTTGCAACCGAAGAGAGAAACGGAATGAAAGTATTTATAATTGAGTTTGTAAAAAACAGACTGGGTGCCGATCCCTCAGTTTCAACACACGATAGCCACGTCACTTTTCAAAATCGAATATACGAAGATGGTACCATCGAAATTCACTATGGACCCAGTATTTTAGATAATTCTCCAATGTATGTTCCGGGAGAGGGGTTTTATTTTGAGGCTGGAGTTAGAGCTTTATCTGGCCCTACCGTTGCATTGGAGGAGGTGTTTGTAGACGATCCTCGTCGAGTTTCTGTTTATGGACCTTATGACAATTTAGAATTTGGTGAAGCTATGTACGAATATGTTAATGTATATCCTCCCGAAGGCTTTGTTATTCAGCTTCGACCGACGACGCTCAGTGCTGACAACCCCGGTAAGCCGAGTGAGTTGTTGGCTTATCCCAATCCTGTTGAGGATATCATCAATTTGAGAGCAAGGGATGACC
>CAZIXJ010000667.1:317-660 GCA_964542835.1 uncultured Hyphomicrobiales bacterium | reverse complement strand
CGAATGTCGGTGAATATCAAAGAAAATCAGGTTCCAGTTCAGCACTTACCCTCCGGCATGTACATTTTGGAATTGGAAACAGCAAAGGGGCAAGTGATCCGTGAAAAAATAATTAAACAATAGAAAATATGAGAAGTCTAATCATTCTCTTCAGTTTTATCGCATGCAGTTTTTTCTTGCATGGTCAAGAAGAAGTTTCTGCAATTAATAATAAGAAAAACTCCCTTGGTGTGGGCATTTATTCAGGTCCTATTGCATCACCATTGAATCTCCAAATTCGATATGAGCGGCAATTTGCTGATCGATGGCATGGGTATACCAGTACAGACCTCGGATCCACAGG
>CAZIXJ010000667.1:0-307 GCA_964542835.1 uncultured Hyphomicrobiales bacterium | reverse complement strand
CAGGCGGGAGTACTTTTTGATGCCCTTAGAAATAACAAGAGAAGTGCTTTATTGCGTTTAGGTATGGGTCCCGTGTATAAGGCAAGAAATAGTTTTTTCTGGGACCTGCACAATGAAAGACTTCCAGATGAT
This sequence comes from uncultured Hyphomicrobiales bacterium, assembly GCA_964542835.1. Lineage (GTDB taxonomy): Bacteria > Bacteroidota > Ignavibacteria > Kapaibacteriales > UBA2268 > CAZIXJ01. The sequence goes on along the minus strand of CAZIXJ010000667.1, from coordinate 175 downwards.
GAAGTTTCAGAATTTTCTGTAGAGTTTTTTGTGCAGTTTCAGTACTATCTTAACCCTCGACATTCGCTTTTTACACAATTTAATTCTTCTGCATACATAAGAGAGAGCCCCTATAATTTTGGTAGAAATTATTTTATAACAACTGGTTATTTGGGCTACAATTACCACTTTTAAT
>CAZIXJ010000666.1:0-1857 GCA_964542835.1 uncultured Hyphomicrobiales bacterium | reverse complement strand
AACACGACCTCCCGGATCATCCATATAATCAACCGGATTATCCACAATATGAAAAAATGAAATATCCGTCATTTCATTCCATACGCCTACTCCACCCATTTTGTATATGATACTTGCTAAAGTTTTAGCAAAAGTATCAGCTATTTTGGAATGGTCTCCCCATACTAATCCACCGATAGAAAGAAGTTCCACTGATTTCTCGTATTTATTTGATTTATCTGAAAATGTGATGAAATATATCGAACCTTTAAATATACCATATGGATCATTAAACTCCACTACTTTCCAATTAACAAATCCATTCTCTCCGGTTTTTTGCTGAGACTCTCTACTTGCTCTTCCGGTATTATCAGAAAAAGCAGTTAATGGGGAAACATTAATTCCGATTCCAAAAATATTTGTAATCATTCTACTAAAAGAAATATCAAACATTTTAACATTCAAACTCCAATCATCATTATCCAAAGTTTCAGCACCCAGCCACCTCTCTCCAAGCCCCTTCTCGGGTGCTAAGCCCTCCTGCACAGCCACAGCAAAGGCTCCCCAGCCGAAGCCCTTGCGAGGTCTATTCTCTATATTTTTATTTGTTATTTTGAAGGCTGATTTTCCTTTTTGATATTTGCAAAAATATTAATATGGTTCATTTACAGGATGAGAATCTACAGGTTTATATATTATGGATTTTCTATTTGTATCATTACAGCTTTCACTTTCATAAATATTAAACAAATAAAAATGTGTTTCATTTTTATAAGTTGCAAATTGAAATTCAATAAAATGTTTTGTTTCTTTTATTTTATAATAATAATTTCTATTATAAATATACTCAACTTCATCTAAACTACTATCAGAATATAATGAATCTTCAGAAGATATTGTATCCTTAGACAAATTGCATAAAATAATGTCAGTATCATATTTTTTAATATACTGTATTAATTTTGTAGTATCTAAAAATACTCTATCATAATCAATTATTATTTTAGAACTATCAAACTTTTTATTGTAATAATGGTTTTCTATAAAGTCTCTTTCAACTTCGTTGCCTTGTTGTGATTGAAATAATGAACAACCAAAAAATGTCGCAAAAAATAATATGCATATTAAGTATTTCATTTTTTTACCTCTTTAAATATGAATTTAATATGTTTTTATAACCATTGATTATGCCTCCATTGTATCTAAAATCTTGAAAAGATGGATTATAATATGTTGTAATTGGATTAATTCCAATACTTTCACTAAAAAAGTTAGCAGTCCATTCTGTCATGTTGGTAGAAAAATTATGAGTATCAAAGTACATACTTGATACAAGTCCTGAAAAATGAGCATAATTATTGAAAATGTTATGACCTAATTCATGGATAAAAGTTTGTCTAAGATGAGGAATGTTATGACGATATACGGTACCTGCTAATTTTTGGTTATTACGAAAATTTCTCCAAAAACTAGATTTAAATAAATAACTACTTATATAAATGTCCTTGCCTTTTGCTAACCCGGCATAAAAATCTCCAGCACCTGAATAATAATCTGCCGGATTTTCAACTAAGTATATTTTACCAAGATTTGTTAAATCATCCCATGCATTAATGCCACCCATTCTATCCATAGTATCTAACATTACATCTGCTATTTGCTTGACATTATCTACCGGATCACCAGACATACTTTCTGTTACTTCGACAATTTCCTCTGTAGTTCTATCTCCATCAGAAAAAGTTATTCTATATTCATTTGATGGTCCCAATGGACTATCCAATCCTTTTTTAATGGTATAACTAATTTCCCCGGTTCTTTTACTTCCTTTATCTTTACCTTCGCTTAAATAATCAAAAGGACTTTCGTAATTTCCTG
>CAZIXJ010000665.1:0-1857 GCA_964542835.1 uncultured Hyphomicrobiales bacterium | reverse complement strand
TTTTCAATAATTATGAAATTTATACGTTAATATATTTATTGTTATTTTTAAATGGGAGGTACTATGAAATTAAAAAGCCTAATTACAAGTGTAGGCTTAGGCTCCGTTGTAATTTTGTCATCTCTTTCCTTCACAGGTTGTACGCCTAAGGTTACTGATGAACAATTAGCTATGCTTCAGGAACTTAGAAAAAAGGAAAGTAGTTTGCAACAGCAAATCGCCAACACAGAAAGTGAGATTTCCAAAATTCAAAACGAATTGAATGCACGAAAATCTGAATTGAAAGACTGCAGCGAACAAACTGAATTCGTTAAGCAGAAGCTAAATCAGTGGCCCGATGTTTGGCCAGATTACAATCCTAATAAGTAATTATTTCAGATTTTGTTAAACAATTTTACAATGGAGAATTATGAAAAATATTATATTTAAATTTTTAGTCTTAATTTTTGTTTCGGGAGTTGCTTTTGCACAAGTACCTGACAAAAATTTGCCTGATACAGAACTCACAAAAGAGCAGGCAGAATTGAGAATTAATGATTATCAGAATAAAGTTAATAAACTTGAATCAAATCTTAATGAATTGAACACTAAACTCGAAAATCTTAAATCAGAGCTTGATAATACAAATCAGTCTCTTGATGACTGTAATGATGAGTTAAAAAGATTACTCGGCGTAACTGATGCCGATTTCGCTGCTTTCAGACAAAAACTCGGTGTAATCGAAGGTAAAGTAAGAGAAATGCAAAGATTAAATGACAGCCAGCTTCTCGCCCGTCAGGATGAAGTAGCTCAACTGGAAAATGATCTTAATGATTTGAGAAAAAACAAAATATCTCTTTTACCTGAATTTTACAACAAAATAATTGCTCTTGCTAAAGATATCAAAGGGCTTTACAGAGAGAAGAAAATTGATACTTACACTGTAGGTACATGGGCTGAAGACAGAGACTGTCTATGGAATATAGCCGGAAAAATGGAAATTTATGCTGACCCGTTTATGTGGCCAAAAATATGGCAGGCTAACAAAGATATTATCAGAAATCCTGACATTATCTTCCCGGGACAAGTACTGCAGATAGCTCCTAAAGGTCCGAAAACTTCCGAAGAAATCAAAGCGGAAAGAAAATATTACAGAATGAAAAAAGAGCAGCAGGCAAATGATACCGGTGTAACTGCCGGCGAACAGGATGAATAAAATATTATTGAAATATTCAGCTAACCCCGCTTCGCTATGGCGTTAGTGGGGTTTTTTATTTTTTCATAATTAATGGTGGTAAATGGAATTAATTGAAAAGAAAATAATACTCGATGATGTTGAGCCAATTACTTTGTTTGGCTTCAATGACGCTTATATTAATTTAATTGAACAAAAGTTCAATTCAATTATTATTATCAGAGGTAACAGTATCGTATTGAAAGGCAATTCTGCCGAACTGAAGAAAATTGAGAGAATATTAAATGAAATGAAGTATATTCTCAAAAAGAACAATAAACTTGAAATGGACGAAGTGAAAACTGTAATTGACCTCGTAAATATTAATAATGATGCACCTCCTATTGACGTTAAAAATGTACATACAAACATTATTTATCAGGGGCATAAAAATATTATCAGAGCCAGAACTCCAATGCAGATTGATTATTTTAATTCCGTATTGAATAACGACCTTGTGTTTTCTATCGGTCCTGCCGGTACAGGCAAGACTTATCTTGCAGTAGCTATGGCTCTTAATGCTCTGAAAAAAAATGAAGTGGGAAGGATTATTATTTCACGTCCGGCAGTGGAGGCAGGAGAGTCTCTCGGATTTCTTCCGGGAAATCTGACTGAAAAAATTGACCCTTATCTGAGACCTCTTA
>CAZIXJ010000664.1:0-1858 GCA_964542835.1 uncultured Hyphomicrobiales bacterium | reverse complement strand
GAAACGTCTATTGTGGAACATCGAAAAAAATGCTTTGCTTGTTAAAGAACGAAAAAGACTTGAGAAATTATAATTTAGAAAATTATGAAATACAACTTTTGGAATCAGTTGAAAACAGAGAATGGAAAAGCATTGGAAACATTGAAGAACGAAGGAATAATTTAAGAAGTTATTTTTCTAATGATGAAGATACAAATTTTGTAAATATTACATTGAAAAAGTCTGAGTTTGATTTGATTCTCAGCAAAAGTAAGCATTACGGAATGAATTATAAAGAACTATTAGAGAAATTAGTTCATAATTTTGCAAATGGTAAGATTACTTTATAAATTGAGCGCCCTTAAAAAGTCTGTTTTATTTTTTATTTAACTGGTATTTCAGGCGAGGACGCCTGAAATACCAATATCAATAAGTTTCTTCTTGTTAGCAGTTTGGTATGATTATCTGATTTTTAATAATGCTCAAAAATCTGTTTCACCTCAGATGCAGACATTTCCCTGTTGTATATTACTAATTCATCATACACTGCATCTACTCTCGTAATAACTGACTGATAGAAATCATCTACCAAATGAGCTCCCAAGAGAAATGTGTCAGGGCTGTATTTTATAGGTTGTTCGTTCTGAGACTGAAACTCACCATTAATAAAAACTTTCAGAATATCATTTTTAAAAGTAAGGGTATAATGAGTCCATACTTCATCATAATTAAAATCCAAATAAACAGGTTGAATGTCATTATAATCTTTATCTGCATCTCTTCTTGCACCGGTTGCAAAGTAAAGATATCTTTTATCATCTGTTTTAATATTAAGTGGCTTTATTGCATTTAATATCCCAAGAAAACCATCCTTAATTGAACCGCATACCAAATAACCTCCACCATTATATTCGTAATATGATAAATGCTTTATCCAGATTGAGATTGAGAATTCCGGCATAGACTTAAAATCAGTTTCCTTGAGTTTAATGTAGGCATTCTTTTCTAATTTTACACCTTTATCGGCAATTCCATTGCCATATACTACATCATTATATAATACGGAACTACCACCTGTTATTAATTCAGATGCATTATTATCAAAATTCCAATAACGAACAGCATTTTTAAGAAACAGAGGCTCTTTTGCCGGAGGTGCCTCTCTCTCCATCTCAACATTAAGACTATAATTTATATATCCATCTATTGCCTGCTCTTCTTTTACAGGTTTGTAGCCGGATTTTTCAAATTTTAATTCATAAGTGTCAAATTCGATTACCGCAATGTTGTAATTCCCTGAATTATCAGAATAGGTAACTTCTGTTCCCGGCTCTAAAGTAATTGAGACGTTCTCTATTGTTTCTTTAGTCTCAGCATCCGTAATATTACCGCTGATGATTGCATAATCGCCGGTACCATTTGCAGTATCTCTCTTTCGCATTAATATCGTTACGTTGCTTTTATAATCATAAGAGGCTGCTATCATTTCCTTGGCAGTAATATATTCTTTATGGCGGGCTATTACCGAAAATTCACCTTCATCAGGAGTCCTCATCTCAAATCTTCCGAAATCATCGGTTAATATTACTTCGGATGCAGGAATTGTGCTGATCTGAGCTTTTGGCACAGGTTCTTTTGTTTCATAATCCAGAACTAATCCAATTAATTCCGATTTATCAGGTCCACTTTCATTTGAGCAGGAAATTATAAATCCAAATGATAAAATAAAGAGTAATCGTAATATTTTCATATTTACCTCAAAATTATTTTTAAAAAAATGTCATTCTATAATATGTAAGACACATTAAAAGCAAAAGTTAATCATATTTTTTTAAAATTAATAATTTTTTTTTGTTTTTTCAAATTTATTTTATAAATT
>CAZIXJ010000663.1:0-1861 GCA_964542835.1 uncultured Hyphomicrobiales bacterium | reverse complement strand
TCGCAATCTCTCCACCATGAACAAGGGGTTGCAACCCCTTGTTCACAGAGTGGCTACCGAGTGATATTTCTATATAATCCGAGGCAGGATTGGGGTGAATCGAGAATTTGCTTTTGCTTTCAAACATTTCAGCTATTTCTGCCTCAAGAGTTCTTTTGTAAGTAGTGATTGTCTTAATTATTATTCTATCTTGTTTTTGGTTTACGGTTTTGTGCTGAACTACCCTTACAGGATTCTGAGAGACAGCAAAAGTGAATGACGTAAACCCAAGAATTAGTGTTAAAGCCGTAATCTTAATTATTTTTAACATTATAAACCTCAATCATAATCTGGACAATAAATTTCGCAAGGAGTTTGTTGAATCCAACACGGACCGACAGGACAGAGATTAGGTGGCGGAGTATGTTCTGAGCAATCGGACTGAGTGAAAGATTTAATATCATATCTATTCACAATTATATCAGTCGGGTCGCTTGGATTTACACAAGCACAAAAATATGATTTAATTTCGCAACAGTCATCAGATGAGCATTGCCATATGCCATAAGATATTGGGTTACCTGAACCGGGACAATGATTAACACAAATTGAAATACATTGAGATTTTATGTAATGTATCATAAATGGCTGGCAATCCGGATCAGCCGGACCAGTGCAATCAGGGAATGTGCCCCCGCATTGAACATGTTGCTGTTCAAGAGAAGTCAAGGTATTGTAGAAATCTAAATATTCTAATTCCTGTAAATAGATTAAAGTTTCATTCATTAATGCAGCAAATCTATGATTCATAAATACGAAACTATCAGGATATCCCGGCATAATATACTTTGTTAAACCGGTGCATAAATCATAGTCCCAATCTAAAGAAACTAAATCTAACTGAACAATTGTCTGAGTAGGAAAATAGCATTCAGGATCATTTTGCTTTATGCATTCTCTTCTCTTATATTTTACAGTGATTTCACAACCATATGTTTGTTCAATATAAGTTGTGGTAATTACACTGCTCCACTGCCCACAGCTCCAATCTTGTGGGGTGTATAAATCAACACAATCAAGAGCATTACTTTTTTCATTTACAATTATTAGCATAGTAAATAATAAAGCAATCATAAGAGCAATTCTATTTAAGTTCATAATTTATCTCCTTAAAATTTTCAAAATTTATTTATTTCTATCATTCCCAAAACCTAAACAACTTGATTTTGAGAGCCGACTACGTTAGCAAAAAAACATCTTTATAGTACCGAACCGCTCTGAAGCTCTTTTTGAATACTGCGAATCTCACATAAAGTTGTTTGGCGAAATTGCAATATTCCTTCCGGCACTACTTTAGCTCAATGCCGGCGAGAACCTCTTCTTCCGGGCGTTTGCAAAGTCGTCCTCTGCATAATAATCTGTTTTTCTTCTTGCCGAATAATCTATATTTTTGCTCGGTTCTTCCGTTTTGGGGATATGAAAATAAAATGAAAATATGTTGATGAACCGCTTCATCTCTACAATAAAATCGATTTTGAATCGTCCATGATAAATATATAAATAGATAAATAGATAAATAGATTGGGTTAAGTCTATTCTACCCGTTCCTGATATTTTTTTCCAGCCTTGCTCGATATGAAGTAAAAAATTACTCATAAAATACTTTTTATTATTTCATTATTTTTACATTTGCATAATATAAAATAAATTTTAATTATGCAAATTATTTTTTATTTTTATTTATTTCTGTTGCCACGAGTTTTTTTTCTCGTAGTATAAATTAGGCTAAAGCCATGAATATAATAGAGATGATGATGCTCAGAGATAAAGAGACTGTGTGAAAAGTCGTCATTCTGATGGAGCGTAGCGACTGAAGAATCCA
>CAZIXJ010000662.1:0-1866 GCA_964542835.1 uncultured Hyphomicrobiales bacterium | reverse complement strand
ATTTCAAGTGTGTCTCCTGCACAAAATTCTTCAATATTTTCATCCTGTTGATATGATAACATTTCTATTGTATCATCAATAAGAGTTCCGAGGGCATAGGTGGAATCAAAAGTAGTAACTATAATATCATTTTTACCGTCGCCTTCAAGATCTGCTATTGCTACATTTGAAATAGTCTGCTCTTTAAAAGTATATACGGCAACTGTATCGAAAGGTCTGCCGAGCCTGAATTCCATATCATTGTAATCTCTCATCCTGAGAATTCTCAGCTTTGTATTATCTACAAGGATTATTTCATCTTTATTGTCGGGGGCGCCATCCAGGTCGTTAACTGCAGCTATCCAGCCGTTTACTCTTTGAGTGGCAATTGTATCAAATGAATAAAGAAATTCATTGGCACCGGTAGGCTTTTCTATTCCGGGTCCGCTATTATATCTGAGAACGAATAATTTACTGGAAGCGTATGCAAAATCTCTGGAGCTTTGAGTAACGATAAGCTCTTTTCCTCTGTTATTAGGATAGTAAGGCAGCCATTCATTATCTGAATTACCATCAAGATTACCTATTGCTACTGACCAGAAATGATTTTTGCTGCCTGTAAAAGGCGGTTCTATCAAATCGCCGGGAGGTCCTGTAAGCGGGTCTCCGAAATCAGTTTCGTGCAGATGTAATCTGGAAGTACCATCAGAACCATCAATGCCTGAGTATTCTTCCGCAAGTAAAATAAAGTAATTTTCATTTGTATTATTATCGGTAAGGTCAATATAATAAGGTTTTATTCTTGGTCTTTCTTCCATAAAAGGGGAAACGTCAAAGTAAACACCTTCTCTTACATCTGAATTACTCAGATCAAAACCCAGCAAATACGGAGTATCGGCAGCAGTTTCAAAAGTAACGAAATTCTGCACCTGTACATCAAGCGACGGAGTAGGGTAGAGAGGTGTTAAAATTTGAGTTTGACCGCCGGACTGAAATATGGATGGCTGTATAAGAGGGATTTCAGGACCGAGCGTTACTCTGGAATTAATCTCATCGAAGTTATCAGGAAGTGGATATAAATCTTCAAAGTTACCTATGTCGAACATAGCAAGCCCTCTGAAAAAAGGAGGAGATACAGGGAAAGGGTCGTCAGCTTCCGGCTGGCTCATATTGATATGAGCATATACAAGGAAGTTGTCTCCGCTTCTTTTGCCGTAAACGGGTCTTATACTTGCGAAAATATTAGGGTCATAATCTTTCAGGTCTATTGCGAGACTTTTTAGTATTTCCACTTTTCCGCTGTTGTGGTCAAAACCTGCTACATAAGAATGGGCGATACTATCGGGAGTCTGTACTTCCCGTGAGGCAAGTGCGATTAATTGAGTAGTACCTGAATTTGGTGCTATTGTATCAAGAAGTACGGATGCTTCATTGATACCAACAATTTGAGACGGAACTCTCGTCCTGGTTACTAATCTTCCAAGCCCGTCTATTAATACGACGTAGTCTCCCATTACTGCTGCTATTTCATTTGGGGCAAGAAATCCCTGCCTTATAGCATTATTGTTCACAATGTTTCCTATGAGTGGCTTTACGTCACCTGAAATATCAGCAGTGGACCATTTAATTCTGAGTGAATCTAATATCTGAGTGTCTGATTTTGTAGAAATATAACGAGTACCGTTAATGTTGCCATCCGGATACTTCCAGTTTGCCGTGCTTGCTGTTCCTAATTGGGCAAATAAATTACCAAAGGATAATATTGCTCCAAATATTATCAGGCAAGTGAATATTCTAATTTTTAAATTATTATAAAAAATGTTCATAACTCCTGCTATTACACGTTTTTCCAACTTTTTTCAAATTTTAAACAAATAAAATTTGCTT
>CAZIXJ010000661.1:0-1867 GCA_964542835.1 uncultured Hyphomicrobiales bacterium | reverse complement strand
CGGACTTACTTTTAGTGCATTAATTGTGGGAATATTTATGTTTAATTTTACGGCAGATGCACAAATCACTACCTGCCCGGATACTGAATTACAGAAACACGAAACACCTTTATATAAATCTTCTTGTATCATATCACATATTGTGTAGAGACGATGCGGTGCATCGTTTTTAAAGGCAGAGACTTATGAAAACAAGAGAAACAAAATCATACAAAATAAACTCAATAAGAATACCGGAATTCGATTATTCAGCGGAAAATTATTATTTTGTTACGATTTGTAGTTTTCAAAAAGAAAAAATATTTAGTGAAATTAGAAATTACAAGGTTTATTTGACATATATCGACAAAATTATCAAAGAGGAAATTTTAAATACTGAAAATATCAGACCAAATATTATTATTGATGAAAATGTGATCATGCCAAATCATATTCATGCAATAATTGTGTTAAATTCTCAGGTATGTGCCGAAAAGACGACCCACCGGGTCGTCTCTACAACGCTCAAATCAAGTAGTTTAGGTTCGATTATAGGGCAAATAAAATCAATCACTACAAAAAGAATAAGAAAATTAACAAATAATCCGGAAATTAAGATTTGGCAACCAAGATTTTACGAACATATTATCAGAAATGATAGTGAATTATACGAAATTCGAACTTATATCAAAAATAACCCACTAAAATGGAGCGAAGATGAATACAATAATTAATTTTAAACACACAATCAAACAAGGTGAGTAAAATGAAAAAGATATTAATACCTATAATGATGCTCATATTAGCAGGATGCTCCGACTCAAACAGCCCTACAAATCAAGATGACCTGTTCATTTACTCACATTCAACAGATATAGTAATGAAGGTTATTACAAAAGATGGTTTAGAAGTTCCCGAAAATGAATGGAAAAGTGTAATTCAGCAAGCCTATAAAGATTACAAAATCGAAGTTGAAAATTTCAAAAAAATGGATATTAAGCTTGAAGATGATACATTTTACAGGGTTTATAAGGGTAGTTCCACCGGATTCCCTTATAGAATGAATGGTGATACAGTAATTGTTAATATGCTTGAAGTTGAAGATGATTCATGGGAAGTTAATCAAGCTATAAAAATCGATGATAATACTATAGAACAACAATATGTCAGCTATGCCAGACAACAGGAACTTGGTCAAAGTACATTGAGTAGTAATTTTATTGGCGATGCCGAGAAATTTCAGGTATTATTCGATAACCGCAAACCAACATTAAAAGAAGGTGAACAGATTGCTGTGTTTTTTGAAAGGTTGATATATGAGAAGAAATAATAAATAAGGTGAGTAAAATGAAAAAGATATTAATACCAATAATAATGCTAATGATATTATCTTCATGTGAAGGAATTTTTAATTCAGAACCTGCACTACCACCTGTTACTACAACAGGAGAAAATACTTTTGGATGTGTAATTGACGGGAAAGGTTTTTTACCGAATTTTGAAAGTTTTTGGTGGGCAGATGAAGCTTTATATGCAATTAAATATGAAAATGTTTTTATTGCAATTGGGGCACATAACCAAAATTGGAATAATGGCAACAAAAATTGCAACGGTTCATGGGTTAAAATAAGTTTACATTTAGACTCAACAGGTAATTTCAAAGGAACAGGCAGCATAAGCTTTATGGAATGCAGAAAAGATGATAGTTTTCATACAAACCGATTAAAAAATTATACAGCTGACCTTTCTGATGATTTAAAAAATAGAGACCACTTTGAAGTTCTCGAATATTACTGGTTGGACTCATACAATTTGATACTCGCATGCAAATTTCAAGCAACGGTAATAAGCGAAAATGGAGATATAAAAAGAATAACAGACGGTAGAT
>CAZIXJ010000660.1:0-1868 GCA_964542835.1 uncultured Hyphomicrobiales bacterium | reverse complement strand
GCCGAAATTCAAAATTTCATATTGGGGCTTCCGCCTTGTTTTAATAACCTTGACGTGGGAAATGTTGCTGCTAATGTTGATAATGATTCAAACGCAAGTGGTGCAGACATCAGTGGTGCAGATATAATTTATCTTCAACAAATTATATTAGGGATACCAACTCCTGAACCTGTAAATACCTGGCAGTTTATGACTGAAGCAGATTATATTTCAAGCTTTCAATCGCAAGCTTGTCCTGATGCACCCATCCCTTCCTACATTCAGGAAGATGTTGTAAACTTAACAACAAATTCTAAAAGCGATGTTGATTTTCTAGCATTTAAGATGGGAGATGTGAATGGAGATTGTCAGCAATGTATTGATCCTAATGCGCTGACTGGAGGGAGTAACATCGATTTAATTGCAAAATGGGATAAAGACAGAGGTGTAATTGAATTTTCTCTAGATGATCCACTACTTGAGAGGATTTCGGTTTTAGCTGTTGCGGTTGACGGAACAGGATTAAGTGATGAGTTGAGCATATCGTTTACGGATGATTCCGAAACATTTGTATCAGGCCGTGGAACTAAAGGAGTAGGCATGGTATGGTCATCAATTGAGCAGGGTGGCATTTCATTTAGCCAAGAACAAAAATTCATGGAAATACCAGTAGACAGATCTATCAAAAATTTGTCAGAGTTGGATTTGCAATTGAATGTAGGCGAGATGATGATGAATGGCCAGCGCTATTTGTTTAACCTGATCGTTGAAGAGAATGAATCAGCTCGTGAGGACGAAGAATGGAGCATCTATCCCAATCCAGCATCAGAGTATATTCATATACGAAGTTCTCAGAAATATACCCAAAAGGATATTGATTTGGAAATACTGAATACAAACGGACAAAGGGTACACTATAATGAAGGGGTAAACCTAAATAAAAACGGAAATAGAATTAGTATTCACGAACTGATATCAGGCATGTATATCCTCCGCTTGCGCACAGCAGATGACGAAGTACAACTTCCCTTCGTAAAAATAAGGCCGTAATATGATAAAACGGATAATGATAATATTGAGCGTTTGGGGCTGTGTAAACAGCCTCAACGCTCAATCTTTAATAGGATTGACAGATGATCCGGATGTTTTAGATTTAGTTCATATTTTAGAATTGGATTTATCTAATTGTAATCAAGTGGATACGATTACGAGTAATGACTACAGAGGCGGAGTCGGTGATATTGCTTGTGGACCGGATAGTAATTTTTATCTTGTTCGTGGAGGGGGTGAGTTGAATCTAACACGGGTTGACCGAAATACAGGGATAGCCGAAGAACTTGGTGAATACCCTTTTCCTGGCGGCGGGAACGTATCGGCCATGGCATTTCGTCCGAATGGGGACTTAATACTGGGTGCAGCGGGCCCGACTCGCTTCGCTGTATATAATATTTATACGGAGGAATTCACCGAGGAATATGAAACCTTTACATCTATTCCCGGATCGCTATTATCTATAGGCTATTATAGGGGCCGATTATTCGGCACGAATTCGACGATCGGGATATTTGAGATTTTCCTGGAAGAGAATCGCATAGAAGTCATCGCCAATCAGCCACCTGGATTAAGGAGTTTTTTTGGCATGCAAATCTATGAGGAGGAGTGCGGCAAACCGATTTTCGCTTTATCTTACGAACCGGATTATAGTGTCACGTATTACTATTTAGATGAGGATCGGTTCGAATTGCAATGCACCTATCCTACATTTCCGCCCTCTGATGGGGCAGAGTTGTTTTTTGGCGTCACCAGATATGATGAGGCCGGTGGCTATTTGCCATGTCGGGATACCATAGACTTAGATGGCGATGACGCTACAGCTGCGGGTTTTGATT
>CAZIXJ010000659.1:0-1869 GCA_964542835.1 uncultured Hyphomicrobiales bacterium | reverse complement strand
TGCTAAAGAAATTAAAGAGAATGAAAGCAAAAATGCTGACAGAGGGAAAACTACTGAAAGCAAAAAATCAAAAGACATTTTAGATTCATATTCTAAAAAGAATTTTATTCAAAATTTGGAATTAATTTTGAATAAAGAAAATGGAGATTACTTTAGAGAACAATTACTTACTATTCTTGAGTTGCCACAAGATGTATTTCCATTGTTTATTACATTAATTAAGTTTGAATATTCATATTTATCAAAAAAATAATAGGAGACTTACTATGAAACATTTCATTTATTTACGCGGTTTGCGTTATGTAGAGCATACAGTATTTGCAGTTAATGATAGTCAAAAGTATTATAATGACCCGCAATTTGGTAGAAGAATGGCGTATTCCAGTGGACAACAGGTAAAAAGGTCTGTGTTTGATGCTTTAAATTTACCTTTTGCAGCAATGACTTTTAATTGGGAAATTGACAAAAAGGATAACAAGGCAAGTCAAAAAGAGCCACATTCTCCTTGCGACCCTACTTTTGCAGACCAGCTTCTTGGCGGATATATGAAGGCTGAATCAGGTAGTTTAACTGTTAAAAGACGAAGTCCATTATCAATTTCAGCAATGAGACCTTTACATCCATTGCTTGGTGGAATTGAATATCCTACTGAAAATTTGTCTTTTGACAGAACATCACACCCTGATTATCACGAAGTAAAAGTATATTGGAAAGACAATAAAAAAAGAATTGAGCTATCAAAAGAAGAATTAGAAAATTGGCTAACTACTAACAAAAGAAGTCTTCCAAATAGAGCATTTATTCAGGATGAAAAAAGAACTGCCGGATTATTTGTCTATGATATAGCGATTGATTTACGCACATTATTCTGTGTTTCTACTAACAAATTAGAACCGGAACTTTTTCCTGACAAAGCTGATGCGTTGAAAGAAGCCGGTTGGATTGAAACGGAAAATATTTTTGGAAAATGCTTGTTATGCCCCAAAGAGAAAAGAGAAGAAATAATCGACAGATTATCTGATGCTTTAATTGACTGGAGAATTGGCTCAAATCAATCTCGTACATTCAGTTTGATGGAAACAAGAGCAATCGCTATCGGTGAGGATGCAAATCAAATTGCTTATTCAATTAGAGGTGAATTGTCCGAAGATTCTGAAACACCAAGAGCTGTTCCGAGAATTGACCATTCTGCCAAAGTTAATTTATATCTTACTCCAACTATCTCGGCATCTGTAGCCAGTGAAAGCGGTTCAGTAGATGCCATTGATGAAGCAAAAAATGATTTAAAAGACAGAATGTTAGCTTTCGATTACGAAAATCAAATTAAAAAGTAAGTTTGTTAAATAATCTATGGGCTGGCTCAGGTCAGCCCATAATTAAATTTATGATAACAGGTACTCACATTAATTATTACTTTGTATGCAAAAGAGAATTATGGTTCTTCGCTAATCATATTTTCTCCGAGCATAATTCCGAACTCGTGAAGCTCGGCAAGCTTATCCATGAAGATTCCTACGACAGAAAAAGAAAGGAATTTCAGTTCGGTCCCGTAAAAGTCGATTGGCTCGATTTGAATAAGAAAATAATCCATGAAGTGAAAAAATCAGATGCCGTTGAAGATGCTCACCTCTGGCAACTCAAATATTATCTCTATTACCTTAAAGTAAATAATGTAGGTGAGTTCACCGGTGAACTCAATTATCCCAAATTGAAAAAGAAAGAAATCGTAAGGCTTACTGAAGAGGATACCGCCGAAATTGAAAGATTCATCTCCGATATTGAGGCTATTATCTCCTCAGGCAAAGCTCCGCCGATACTCGATAAAAAACGTATTTGCAAATCATGCTCTTATTATGAATTATGCTATAT
>CAZIXJ010000658.1:0-1872 GCA_964542835.1 uncultured Hyphomicrobiales bacterium | reverse complement strand
TTTATCATTAAGCTTAATTTCCCTTTTATGTCGCTGGATGAAAAAATCGCAAAAGGTACTGAATGGAGCAGAAAAGACAGAGCTTATACTAAGCTTGGTGATGTTTTTACTACGCGCGTACCCGGTAATATCAATCAAAGGCTTTCTGAAATAAGCACAAAAGCGGATAATTATATTGCAGAATATAATATTTTTATGGGTAAAATTGTAGATGATGAATTTAGCACATTATTCCCGGAAGATATGAAGCTAATCAGCCACTGGAATTTGAGGGATGAAATTAAATCCAATTATTCAAATAATGAAAACGGTATTATTAAGCAGGATATGATTTATGCAGTAATGCAAAGAATTATTAATCAGGAAATTCCGGCTGAAGTAATTAACAGCGGAGAATTTGAATGGAATCCTTACACTAATAAGATGTATAAAAATAAGGAAGAAGTAGAATTTGTACCTGAAGATAACGTAAGGTATCAGCATTTGCTTGATAATTTTAAAATATTGAAAGAAATTGATGAGTTTTCACCGCATTATCCTACTTATATTGAAAGGAAATTCAATCGTGATATGCAAATGAGAATGGATGATGTAGAAAAATTATTTGTGGATTACATTTCATCTCCGGTTGTAAAAGATGTAGCCGAACTTATTAAAGAAAGGCTCGGAAGAGATTTAAAACCATATGACATTTGGTATGATGGTTTTAAAGCACGTTCTTCGCTTAATGAAGATGATTTATCTGAGGAAACAAGAGCAATGTTCCCTGATGCTCAGGCTTTTGATGATAAACTTCCTCAAATACTAAGTAAACTTAATTTTTCCCAAGACAGGGCTGAATATCTCGGAAACAAGATTGAAGTGGATGGTGCAAGAGGTGCAGGACACGCATGGGGAGCAGCTATGAAAGGTCAGCTTTCTCATCTGAGAACGAGAATACCCGATGGCGGTATGGATTACAAAGGATTTAATATTGCTATGCACGAACTCGGGCATAACGTAGAGCAGACTTTTTCAATATATGATGTAGATTATTATATGCTTAGCGGAGTGCCAAATACTGCATTTACAGAAGCTATGGCATTTGCTTTTCAGCACAGAGATTTGAAAGTACTCGGCAAAGTAAATACCGACCCTAATCGTGAATTCTTATTTGCACTTGATAATTTCTGGTCCACTTATGAGATAATGGGCGTATCGGTAGTGGATATGAGAGTTTGGAGATGGCTCTATGAAAATCCTGATGCAAATGCCGAAGAATTAAAACAAAACGTAATAAGAATTGCTAAAGAAGTTTGGAATGAATTTTATGCACCCGTATTTGGAATTGAAGACCAGGAAATCCTTGCAGTTTATTCTCATATGATAAGTAATCCGCTTTATCTCTCAGCTTATCCTATTGGCAAACTTATACAGTTTCAGATAGAAGAACAATTTGGAAAAGCAGGTGGTGAGAGTGCTTTTCCTGCTGAAGTTGAAAGGATGTGTACTATTGGCAGTATTTTGCCAAATCACTGGATGCAGCAGGCAGTTGGCAGCGATTTATCCGGCGAGCCACTAATTAATGCAGCAGCAGAAGCAGTGAAAAACTTTAAGTAATTCAATGCAGTTGGCTTAACAAAAAATAAAAACTTTTGGTTTTTAAATACCTACAAGAATGCCTGACCTACTATAAATCAAGAACTTTGTAGGGCAGGCATTTTTTTTGGTAGAGCAAGCGTTCCCGCTTGTTCTTGCTTTCAGGCGTGCTCGCCTGAATTACCGAAAAGTAGAACAGATATTCCAGTCTGTTGTAAATGTTAATACTTTTTAGTCAGTCCCTGTCTCTTGCCAAACGCTATCCTTCCAATTTTTTTTATTATAGTAGCATAG
>CAZIXJ010000657.1:0-1876 GCA_964542835.1 uncultured Hyphomicrobiales bacterium | reverse complement strand
TAAAAAAAGTTTTAAAAAATAACTGGTTGAAATTAAAACCTTACGATGTAGAGGTATCTACAGATGTTTACTATATCAAAATCTGCAACGATATAAAAAAAGTGCTTACAAAAAAGCACGGTAAGATTGGTTTACATGAATTTTTAAACGATGAAGATTTTGAAGAACTGGCTTGTTTTTTAACTTCATTTTTTGAAGACATTGTTTCAGAAACTAATATCTGGAATACTTTTATTAAAATGCACAAAGAGATATATAATAAACCACTGCCATTTTTTTCAATGGAGGGGTATATTGAAGGTGTAATTAACCATCAGGATATTAATTTCCTAATGTGGTATTTTTTAAGTACAATAAATTTGGAATTACCTGTTGATTCTCATGATCCAATTATAGTAGAAAAAGTAGATTTGATAAAAAAAGTATTTGATATTGCTAAGAAAAAAGCACCAAAGAATAAAAATTTGAAATCATATTATTATATTGACGAAAATGAAGATGACTTTTATAAAGTACGCAAATTAACAGAAAATATTTTTTTCAAAACCTATCTTTTTTACTATGATATTGCATCTTACAGTAAGATGGAAATAATGAAAATTTTTATTGAATTGGAGGATAAGGAAATAAGAGAAGAGGATGAAGTAATAATGGATATGATTACTGATAAAAAAGACAAGATAATCAATTCGAAACGTACTCGATTGTTAGCTTTAACAGGTAAAGAATGGGCAGCAAATCTATTAGGTAAAAACCACGGGCTATATAATGACTTATTGAATATTTCTCAAAGAGTTGAAGGTGTTTTTTATTATAAAGGTCAGGACGACGAAAATGTTTTCATCGAGCATTTATCATCCGGTTTAAAATTCAATATCACAAAAAAATCATTTGATGAGTATGATTCACTAAATGAAACAGACCAAATGCTTTATATTAGTTTCATAAAATGGAAAGATGAATGGTGGTTTTCAGGGGTTTATTTCACGATGCCTTATGAAGAAAATTTGATAGAAGAGCTGAAAAATACAGATGATAAATTTAAATTATTAAGATTATTTAATGATTATGAAGATGTTGATGAAGAGAATATTCAACTTCTTGTTTCCAAATTTAAAGAATTCAATGATGGTTATCAAATTGCTTTCTTACCATCAAATCGGATTGATGAGTTTATTAAAGAGTTTTATAAATTTTATAATGAATCTTTAATTGCTGAAAACAGACAAATTCCTGATGATTTTGATATAGATAATTTATTAGAATTAGATTTTTCTATTTCAAAAACAAATAATAATGAAAATTTTAAGGCATTGGTATTTTTTAACCCAAAAAGTGGTATTGAAATTACGTCTTATCTTAATTCCGCTTTTCCTATGCCTAATAATCCGTATTATGATGAGAATGAAGCAGCAGGTGATTTTTTATTGCTCTTAATTAATGATTTTATTTCACCCGAACTTGTCAGGTTTTGTGTTGATAATTGCGCTGACAGAATGGAGTTTTTAAAAGAAGATGCATGGAAAGTAGTGATTGATAATCTTGATTTTCTTCTCAGATTCTGGAAAAATGATAATTACTATACAGATACCCACATAAATTATATATAAAGTGCAATTCAGAATTTACAGAGATTATTCTTAAAAATTGATAAGTAAATTCTCCTTAAAAACACATAATTTGAATAAAAGCAAACAATAGAGCAATTATAATAACATAAAGTGCAAGGGTTTAGTTCATACAGTCAATCTAATCTTGCACATAAGAAATACATCTTTTTGCTTTGGAAAATTGCCAATTTCTCTACTTTCCCCTGCCGGCGGTAATGGCACGAAGATAGCACAATAACGAAATATTTCAAACGTCAGAGACATTA
>CAZIXJ010000656.1:0-1881 GCA_964542835.1 uncultured Hyphomicrobiales bacterium | reverse complement strand
CCGAGAAGGATTATGAGGAGGGGTTTTTGGGTGCTGAAAAAGAATCAAGTGATGACTGGTTTGAAAATTTAAGAATAACTGATGAGTCTCTTAATAAATTTTTGAATACCATTTATTCATTAGATCCAACATTTCCACCTTCAGATCCTTTTGGAAAGAACGGAATGAAAGCAAGTGAATTTGCTTTGAAAAGAGAAGGTACTCATGGATTTGTTAATTGGGATGTAATGGAGTTTAATGATCCATATGGTATATTTAAAGGTTCTTTCTATATTTTGAGTTTTTCTGATAAAACCACAACAGATGAACTGCTATATATTGGTGAAGAAGTAGAGGGCGATCACTTAGAAATTGCTACTGCCTTTGCAGAAAAGGTAGCAGAAATTATCTACCGAATGGGCGGTGCAGCAGTTTGGAATGAAATGACGGATATAGGTACTTTTCATATTGTGGATAATCCGGTTGATTATATGGATGATCCGGGAGGTCGTGTTTATATTGCCGGTCTCTCAAAAGCCCAGTTCATATAAGTTTTAAAAATGTTTAATATTGTAGAAATTGTATTATCAGCATACCCTTTTTTTTGATTAAAATCAACAAATTTATCAAAGAAATCATTTTTAATATTATCGAATGTAAAATTAAAACCGGTTATACCCTTAAATTCAATCAATTTCTTTTTTACTGATTTATACCAAGTTATTCTTTTTGGGGAGGGTCGTTTACCTTTGAACCTGTAATTTTCGATAAATTCATCAAAAAGTTCAAAGAAATCTTCACTTTTATCTTGGACTTCATCGTAATTTTTCATAAAAAGTTCTTTTACGATATTCTTATCAATTTTTTTATTATTATTTGTAAGATTAACAATAATATTGTTAATTTGCGATTTAATTGTATCAAGTCTTTTATTAAGCTCAAGCTGATGATTATGCCCTTTGACTTTTTGTTTATTTTTATCCCAGTTTTTAGGATTTACAGAAATGCCGGAAGATATTCTCAATCTGTCATTTGGGAGGACAGCTGATACATAAATCAAAGTATTTTTAATTGCAGCAGGATTTTTCAAATAAAATTTGACATCATTAATTTTGTATTCTTTTTTATTCATTTAATTTCCAAAACATTAAACAGGCGACAGGAGAGGAGAGGAGACAGAAATTTCTAAATATTATTGTAAATAAATGCATTTCTTTAAAAAACAAAAATACAATAGTCCTCAAAATACTGCTTATATAGTAATTTATAAGGCATTTAGTATAAATAATAAAAATAACAAAATACAAGAAATATTAATTATTGACGACCCGGTGGAGCATCTGTGAAGCCACAGAGTTGGATTTCCAAACCACATCCCCAAGCACATTATAAATCTCAATCTCCTCGCTATTTGCAAAGGGC
The DNA here is from genome assembly GCA_964542835.1 of uncultured Hyphomicrobiales bacterium. GTDB lineage: Bacteria > Bacteroidota > Ignavibacteria > Kapaibacteriales > UBA2268 > CAZIXJ01. Next base: position 480 of record CAZIXJ010000656.1, on the reverse strand, counting down.
TGAAGCCCTTTGTTGCTAAAGGATATTTCTATATATTCCCCCGCAGGATTTGGCACTATGCTTATGCCACTGCTTGTAGGCTCGGCTACGGAGGTTACTTCTTCTAATCTATATATACCACCTTCCAAAGATGATAAAATTGGATAACTTCCTGCAAAAGCAACTCGTTTTCCTATAGAATGACTTACTCCTATCGGTAAATCTTCGTAATAATGCCATGTATAGCCTCCGTCAAATGTCTCCATAAATTTATCCCAACTACCTGCTGCTATTCCATGATATTTATTAAGAAAAGCTATTTGAGTACATGAAAATGTATTTTCTTTAATATGTTCATAGATTATTTCCCAGTTTTCGCCTCTATCGGTTGTTCTATATATTATATCTTTGCCTGCTTCATTTGCTCCGTATTTTTGACCCCCTGCTGCATAAAAAAGACTATCTGTTACAATTTCTATATTATATAATCTTTTTTTCTCT
>CAZIXJ010000655.1:0-1884 GCA_964542835.1 uncultured Hyphomicrobiales bacterium | reverse complement strand
TCTTAATAATTTACAAAACAAAATCATTTTATAATATCATAAGGTTGCACAAATTACGTACAATATAAAATTAAAAGCACAAATACACAACAGTTTTATAAATTAATTGTCTTGTTTAACAACTTATAACAATATGATATATATAAAGTTACTAAAACAAAGCGTGATTTTTAAAAAAACACATTAAAAAATATTAGAGAAATTGATAAGGTAAAGTCTCAGATAAGTCTGAATAAGGGACTGACTAATAAGTAAAGATTTTAATTCTTGTCTTTGGCAGAATATGCCTCCCCGCTTGTTCTTACTTCAGGCGGGGACGCCGGAAACACCGTTTTTTTAAAACATATCACCGGTAGCGGTTTGGTTTAAATGCAAGCTATTACTCTGCATTTTATTATATTCTCTGCACTTATAGCCACCTTTCTTATTTGTCAATTACAAGTAAGGGCTGCAGCATTTTTTAGTTTAATTTGAATATTATTATTCGGGAACGCCTGTTTCAAAGGGATTATCGGGGTTGTTGCTCCATTCAAACCAACCACCATCAAATACAGAAACTCTGTTCCATCCCATAAGCCATGCATTAAACCAAGCTTCACTGCCTCGCCAGCCCGTTCCGCAATAGTAAGCCAGATGCTTATCGGGAGTAATACCTGATTTTTCCCAGATTTTTTCTATTTCGTGAAATTCGCGGGTAGTGTGGTCAAAATTTCGGTAATTACCCATATGATATGCATCTAATCCACAATCTGCAAAAACTGCTCCGGGAATACGCCCTTTTGGCTCAATATAATTATATCCGCTAACTTCACCAATATATTCAGGATAGCTGCGAACACATACAAGTTCTGCATCATCGGATTTTAGCATTTCTTTGGCTTTTTCAATGTCAACTATTATTTCAGGCTTCTGTGGAATAGGAACCCCAAATTCGGATACAGGTAATTTGGGAATGTCATCGTAATGAATATCATAGCCTGCTTTTTTCCATGAATCAAATCCGCCGTTAAGCACTCTTACATCTTTTACTCCGGCATATATCATAATCATAGCATTGCGGATAGCACCAATATCACCTGCTGCACTGCCCGGAAATTCATCGTCGTTATTTGGAAACATGAATTTTCCATATAGAATTACGGTAGTATCGGCAGTAATTCCATGAGATTCCAGTGCGGATTTTAATTCTTCAGGTGAGCGTCTGTTCCATGTTTCAGGGGATTCCAGTGCAAGAGTATCCATATCAATAGCTCCGGGGATATGCCCGCTGAGGTATGCATCGCGATTGCGATAATGTGAATGAACAATTACAAATTTGTCGTTATTATAGTGCTGTGGCTTATTGCCGGAAATTAAGCTGTTTACCCATTCTGCGGATACAAGATTTTTGTAATTTGGCAGATACTCCATTGGCAAATCTTCATTTTTAGTCCATTCTTCTAAAAAACGGGTATAAATTGAAATGTTTTTGTAGCCTGTTTTTTTTAAAAACCTAACTACATTTTGAATTTCTTCATCATTATACCCATATAATACAAGTTCATCATCCGGCATAATATTTTTTCTCTGTGCCATTTCAATGCAGTCAATATACTTAGTCCAGTCAGAAGGAAAAGACTTTGCTCCTTTGATATGCCCACCACGCTTCTCGGATTGCAATTTCCAGCCGTTGTATGCTTCTACAGGGCGAACATCAATAATCTTTACGTCCCCTGATTTATCAATTAATTCTTGAGTTGAAATTTCATTTAGTTTTTTCATTGATTTTCATTTTTTTTGTTAAAAATTGCTTTATAAGTTTTATTTCTGACGTAGTTTATTTTAAGTCATTACTAATTATTTTATGAAAAAAGTATTGCAAGCAAGATGAACTATAAAAAGCCT
>CAZIXJ010000654.1:0-1886 GCA_964542835.1 uncultured Hyphomicrobiales bacterium | reverse complement strand
CATAAAGCAGGTAGTCTTCACCGTATTTCACTTCGGGAAAGCCTCCAATTTCTATTAGTTCTGTCTTTTTTGCAAAGAAAGTACCGCCGATTACACAATCTTCAAGATTAATCATTTTATTAGAATTGTTCCTGTCAGGAACGTAATTGTTTCCGATGATTTCCACTCCGCCGTGGAACAAATCAACATTCTCATTATCAATAATGATTTCTTTTCTGATCTCCAGATGATTTTCTCTGTAAAAATCATCAGAATCAAGAAAAGTTACAAATAATCCTGATGCGGCAAGAATACCTGCATTTTTGGATAATGCAGCACCTCGATTGGAATGGAAAATATATTTGATTTTTTTATTTTTAATAATATAACTCTTAATTAGAGCAAATGTATCATCTGAGCTTCCGTCATCTACTACAATTATTTCAAAATCTTTTTCAGTTTGATTTAAAACTGATTCTATGGATTTTTTAACCTTATTTCTGCGGTTATACGTCGTAATAACAACTGAGAAAAAAGGAATTATATTTTTATTTGTACTAATCATTGAACACAAATTATAAGTAATTGAAAAATATATGGATAAAGAACAATTTTGGACGATATGCGCTACAAATCAAATCATACTTGATATCAATCAACTTGAACTTTTAGAAAGATATCATAATGATTTGCTTTACTGGAACAAGAAAATCAATTTGATTTCACGAAAAGATGAAGAAAATATTTGGGAAAATCATATTTTGCACAGCATATCCTTGCTTAAATACATTGATTTTAAACCAAAAGCAAAAATTATGGATATTGGATGCGGTGGCGGTCTGCCGGGAATACCACTGAAAATCATCAGGCAGGATTTAAATATTTATCTGGTAGATTCCATAGCTAAGAAAATGAAAGCTACTGAAATGTTTGCAAAACATACCGAATTAAAAAATATTACTGCTGTAAGAGGCAGAGCTGAAGAACTGAAATTTGATTTCAAATTTGACTACATAATAGCAAGAGCAGTATCAAAACTCGAAAATATTTTGAAATGGACAAAGAAACATGTAACTAAAAAAACGAAATATGTGTTATTGAAAGGAGGAGATTTGACTGAAGAAATTGATTCTGCAAAAGATATTTATAAGAATATTATTGTTAAGCAGATTCCTTTGGACATTTTTGGATATGAATATTTTAAAAAAGAGAATAAAAAAATAATTACCGTAGAATTTAGTTAATAGTATATAAAAAATTAATAAGTGCAAATAAGATGAAAAAAATATTAATAATATTGATTGTACTTTCATCATTTCAGATTTTTTCTGCAAATAATGAAAGTTATATCAAGCTGGGAAGAGTAAAATATTCCGGTGGCGGAGACTGGTATAATGACCAGTCTGCTGAAGTGAATTTATTAAGTTTTGCAGGAAGAAATACGAATATACCGGTTTCGCCTGTGTATGATTTTGTAGATTTGAAATCAACGGATATAATGAAATATCCTGTTTTATTTATGACAGGGCATGGAAATGTGAATTTTTCTGACCGGGAAGTTGAAAACCTAAAAACTTACATTGAAAATGGGGGATTTTTATTTATTGATGATGATTACGGAATGGATGAATATATCAAAGAAGAGCTGAAAAAGGTTTTTCCTGAAAATGACTTAGTGGAAGTTCCTTTTGAACATCCAATATACAATATTCATTATAATTTCCCGCAGGGACCTCCAAAGATTCACGAACATGATGATAATCCGCCACAAGCTTATGGATTATTTATAAATGGCAGGCTTTCTGTATATTATACTTACGAAAGCAATCCCTCTGACGGCTGGGCTGACTCTGATGTACATAAAAATTCGCCTGAGATAAGGCAGGAAGCATTAAAATTTGGAACTA
>CAZIXJ010000653.1:227-1887 GCA_964542835.1 uncultured Hyphomicrobiales bacterium | reverse complement strand
GTGTGATCAAAGGGAGTGCTTTTTCGCAAGAAAAAGCGAGGGATTTGATTATGCAACCGATGGCTTAAGCCGTCGGTTGCCTGAAAATTTGGCGAGAGAGTAGAGAAATTTGTAAAGAAGTAAAATTATTCATCCTTTCCAAAATGAAATGTTGTAATCCTAATTTACGTATTGAAAGGAGGGAAGAAATCTAATATATATTTGCTTAAAATAATTATTATTAAAAAAACATTTTGCAAGATAAACTATATTTGTTATTTTAATTTTTTTTAAAATGCAAATTAATTCAGGATTTTTATATGAGTTTAAGTAAAAAAGTATTATCGGTTAGTGAATCTATAGCTTTATTTATAACCATTGAAGAATAATAAATGAAAGATAAACATATTTATATTGCCTCGCCATTCGGATTTTCTGAAGCAGGAAAATATTTTATGAACAATAAAATTTTGCCTGTCTTTAGAGAAATTGGCTGCCGGATATTAGACCCCTGGAACCTTACTCCTGAAAATTTATCCAAACCGGTTTTTGAATTACCGTTTGGTGAGGATAAACGAAAAAAACTTGAAGATTTAAATTATCAAATAGGAAAGAATAATACAGATGCACTTATAAAAGCAGACGGACTTTTTGCAGTGCTGGACGGAGTTGATATTGACAGCGGCACTGCTTCGGAAGTAGGCTTTGCAGCAGCCCGCGGCATACCGATACTCGGCTACCGGGGTGATTTCAGGTTATCTGCAGATAATGAAGGCTCAAAAGTAAATCTTCAGGTAGAATACTTTATCAGAGCTTCCGGCGGAAAAATTATCACGGAAATATCTGATTTAAAAAAGTCTGTACTTGAATTGTTTTAAATTTTTGCATCTTATTTAGAAAATTGTACTTCGGCAAGTATTAGCCGATGCTATGGGAGTACCATACAATTTTCAAAATACCCTTTTAGAAAATTATTACTTTGATTAAATCGATAAAGACATCTTAACGGGAAATTTTCTTCCCAAACCGAAATTTGGGAAGAATGTGTTCAGATGTTTCTTTTGGTTTACTTGTAATTTGATTTTTAAAATATGATTGAATATGCTGTTTTGAAAAATAAATCATACAAAATTTAATCTAAAATAACTTCAAGAATTTCTTCATTTTCTGCTGCAGCACGAGACATCACTTCATCAATAACACCTCCCATCATTCCAGCCATAAGAGATGAATTCATTCTTGATACATATACGCTTCCGTCTGCTTTTTCGTAAAATGCTACTCTGCAGGGCATCATAGATGATACAATTCTTTCTTCGCTTTCTTTAAGAATTTCATATGCATGATCAGGATGACACAATTCAAATACTTTTACTTTTTTTACATCATAACCGAATTTATCCATTGTTTTTTGAAGGTCATGAACAGCCGGAATTTTCCAGTTGTGAGCCTTCACTGTTTCTTCAAACTTTTCAACAGCATCATCAAAAGTCATATTTACTTTGTCCTCATGAATCATCATTGAGGGGGCGGATGAGTAAATTATTATGAATGTTACTACTACGCCTAATACTAATCCAATCACAAGTGGCATTACAAAACTGCTTTTCTTTGCCATAATTTTACCTTTTTATTTGTTAATAACATTATTTGTTAATGTCAAACGTTATATCTTTTATAA
>CAZIXJ010000653.1:0-217 GCA_964542835.1 uncultured Hyphomicrobiales bacterium | reverse complement strand
GAATAAATTGTTAATTAAATAAAAAAAATTATGGCTGCTATAACTATAAATTTACTTAATTCAATAAAAACAAAATGTTTGAAAAATGATGAAAGAATTGCAAATAACCTTGATTTATCTTTAAGTGAATACAATTTACTTCTCACAACCGGCATTATTGATAATCAGGACTGCAAAAGACTGCAAAATGAAATGGGCATATCACCATCACGTTTTA
>CAZIXJ010000652.1:0-1893 GCA_964542835.1 uncultured Hyphomicrobiales bacterium | reverse complement strand
TGCCTGACTATGAATATTTAATTGCTTTATTATTAGTCTGCCCCGGGATATGGTTCATAATTATTCAGTTGCCAGAACTTTCAGAGACTGAGTAAAAAGTCATTAATCTGAAGGAGCGAAGCGACTGAAGAATCCGGAAATCCTCATAATTAGAGCATCCTTAAAAGTCTGTTTTGCTTTAATTAAATCATAAAATTAACAAAAATCAACTGAAACTTTTAGGAAATTTTTACGTAATATTTTATTATAAAACAACTTAACGGTATATGGAATTTGCATTTTACATATTGTCGGTTTTATTGCTAATACTATGTTTACTTCTGTTTTTGCCTTTGAGTATTAGAATAAACAACAAAAAGCATATTTATGAAATTGGTATTTTTAATATTTTAAAAATCAAACCGGTTTTTAATGTGAATTATAATAATAATTTCTACATTAATCTTCAATTCTTGTTTTTTGATTTCAAATATGATATAATTTCAAAAATTGCAAAAACAAAAATATCTAAGAAAAAGAAAAATATTACTATAGACAGGGATAAAAATAAGAGTAAAAAAAGTATTGATTACAAAAGAGTCTTAGGATTAGCAAATGATTTGCTTATGAGTTTTAAAATACATTATTTTAAATTAAATATTGATACTTCGAATTATATATTGAATGGTATGCTTATACCTGTTTTTGAAGGAATCAGAAATGAAAAAACCAAATTAAATATAAATTTCAATCAATATTATGAAATAGACCTTAAAATATCAAACAAAATAGCAAATATCATTTTCCCATTAATTAAATTTTTTATAATAAGAGGAGCAAAAAAATGAATATCGAAGGAATGGTAAACGGCGTACTTGAGCAACTTAGGACAGTTGCAAGAACAGAAAATGTAATTGGTGAAGAGTTTAAAATCGGCAGCTTTTCTGCTAAGCCTGTAATGAAAATCAGTATGGGTATCGGCGGTGGCGGAGCTGAAGGTACAGACCAGAAATCGCAAAAAGGTCATTCAGGTGGCAGCGGTGGTGGTGTGAAAGTAGAGCCTATTGGTTTCCTGGTAGCCAATGATGAGAAAATTTCTTTCATAAGTACTGACAGCAAAAATCTAAATATTACAAGTATTATGGATAAAGTGCCGGACTTGATGGACAAAATGATGAAAATGAAGAAAGAAGATAAAGAAAAGTAATTTTTTATAACTTCAAAATGATGAAAATTAATAACAACCATGTCTATTCTACTATAAAGTAGTATAGACATTTTTTTATGTGTTATCTTAAAATTTGCACTCAAAATTTTTTTGATATATTTCATGAAACTAAGACTCTTTCATGCTGCTTCCATGCCAAAAAGAGGGTATGTAAAATGATGATATGTTAAATTTTTCAATTCATTTTTATACAAAAAAACATTTCGTACCCGGAAGAAAATGTGCTGAGATTAGTCGAATCTATATTGTATTGAATTTTTACATACTTTCTAAATCTCAGTGCAATTCAAATAATTGCAAATCCTTCCGAAGATTATTTACCTTCGGAAGGATTGTTTTATAAGTGTATTACAGCTTTTTATGAGTGCCGTCACAGAATGGTGCGGTATTAGTATTTTTGCATCCGCAAAGCCATACTTTTTTCTTTTCTTCAATATCAAATTTCAAAGGAGTAAAATCTGTTCCCTTGTGCGAACCGTCGCAAAATGGTTGATTAGAAGATTTTCCGCAGGCACACCAGTAATAAGTGCCGGCATCAAGTTCCTGCATTACAGGATTTTTCATTGGGATTTCAGCTTGCATATTATTTCCTAAATTTGTTTTACATTCTTTCGGGTGCATTTATTCCGAGTATATTTAATCCGTTTTTAATTGTGTATTTTGTAACCTGTGCAAGAGCAAGCCTT
>CAZIXJ010000651.1:0-1895 GCA_964542835.1 uncultured Hyphomicrobiales bacterium | reverse complement strand
TATCAAATCGTATATTGCCTGAACAGAATTGGAGAATGATCATGCACTTTAGCATTCCATTAGAAGAAATGAGCGTCGAGGATAAGCTACAGGCGATTGAAATAATTTGGGCAGACCTTGCCGGCCGACCGGGGATCGTTACGGGGCTCGCGTCGGGTGAGCTTAAATATTCATGAATTGCACCCTCGACTGCCCTCGTGATGCCCAGGAAGCTGGTCACCATCATGGAGATCGAGCCTGACACAGGATTTATAGAAGTTACGCATGGACAAAATAACTACTTCCGAATACGGATTCGGCGACCGCCAGAGCGGTAATCAACCACAACGTGAGTTTGTTTTGAGCAAGCAGCTTTTGCGGTCTGGAACCGCGGACGGGGCCTTGGTTAGAGAAGCGGGACAGGCTGAAAGCAATGTCGATTTTATTCATAAAATGGCGATTGCTCTCAAAGAAGCCAATGAAACTGATCGCTGGATTGAGTTACTGTTTCAGTCGGACATGATCAATCAAAAAGAATATGATTCCATTCAACCCGAGATTGTCGAATTGTGCAAACTGCTTACACATATAATCAAAACAAGCCGTCAACAATTGAAAATGGAGAATGGAAAATGAATAATGAAAACAATTCTAAATTTCCAACTGTCAATTTTCAATTGAGGCGGGATATTCGAGAGATAATCTCGCAAGCCAGGTCACTGACGCGACGCAGTGTGAATTCCTTGCAGGTTATTTCCAATTATCTGATCGGAATGCGAATTATTGAAGAAGAGCAAAGCGGGAAAGAGCGTGCAGAGTATGGTAAAGAAACACTAAAGCACTTGTCGGCATAACTTACACAAGAGTTCGGCCGAGGCTATTCACTCAGCAATTTGAAGAATATGCGTAAGTTCTTTCTGTCATATCCATTACCGGGAAATGAAAAAAGCCAAACACTGTCTGGCTTTTTTGAAAACCGGGAGATTGGGCAGACAGTATCTGCCCAATCTCCGGCAGGAAAATCTCAAATACTGTCTGAGGAATTGGGGCTTATCCGTATTTCGCAAACACTGTCCGCGAAATTTCCTTTGAGCTGGTCTCATTATCTGTTTCTGATGGGGATATCGAATCCCGATGAACGACGGTTTTACGAGCTGGAAGCAGCGAATGAAGGATGGTCGCTACGTGAATTGAAGCGGCAGTTTAATGCCAGCCTGTATGAACGGCTGGCGCTCAGTCGGGATAAAGCAGGCGTCAAAGAACTCTCTGAAAAAGGACAATTGGTTGAAAAATATGATGATGTAATCAAAGACCCTTATGTACTTGAATTTCTCGGTCTGGACGAAAAAATACGGTATTCGGAAACCGAACTGGAAACAGCCATTATCGATAAGCTGGAAAATTTCCTTCTGGAACTGGGTAAAGGCTTTCTGTTTGAGGCACGTCAAAAACGATTTACTTTTGATGAAGAACATTTCTTTGTGGATTTGGTATTTTATAACCGGTTGCTCCGCTGTTATGTGATCATTGATCTGAAAATTGGTGAGCTGAAACATCAGGATCTCGGTCAAATGCAGATGTATGTCAACTACTTTGACCGTTATGTGAAACTGGAGGACGAACAGGAGACAATCGGCATTATTCTCTGCAAAAAGAAAAAGGATTCTTTAGTGAAAATCACCCTGCCTGAAGGGGCTAACATCCACGCGACAAAATATCAGACCTATCTTCCGGATAAAGAGTCACTGAAAAAGCAACTAGAAGAAGCTCAGGCAGAATGGGAGGCAGGGAAATTATGAATGATGAATAGTACACTCCATTTGTGCAGCGAGCCGCTGCACAACCTTTCTTATATTTCGTGTGTTAACAGAGGCAGGATTTAAGGACGTATGCATCACACGTATTCGAAAACGGAA
>CAZIXJ010000650.1:0-1897 GCA_964542835.1 uncultured Hyphomicrobiales bacterium | reverse complement strand
GGTATTTTAATAAAATTGCTTATTTATAAATCAATTGTGTTTTCGTTCATACTTTCGAGTGATTTTACCATTTCAGCAAGAGTTCTACCTGCAAGCATTCCGTCAATTACTCTGTGGTCATACGTAATAGATACGTACATCATATAGCGGATAAGTATCAGGTCGTTACCTTCCACTTCTTTTACCACGGGACGTTTTTTAATAGCACCAACTCCGAAAATACCGGTCTGAGGCTGATTTATTACCGGAGTACCGAATAGAGTGCCAAATGTACCTACATTTGTAATTGTAAAAGTACCACCCTGTATATCGTCAGGATTCAGCTTTTTGCTTCTTGCTCTGTCTGCGAGGTCATATACTGATCTTGCAAGCCCTGTAATATTCAACACTTCACTGTTTTTAATTACAGGAACGATAAGATTGCCGTCAGGAAGGGCTGTAGCCATTCCAAGATGGATTTTCTTATGTCGTAATATATTCTTACCATCTACAGATACATTTACCATAGGATTCTTTTTAATTGCATCTATGGCAGCTTTTGCGAAGAATGGTGTGTATGTAAGTTTAAAACCTTCTCTGTTCATAAAATCAGCTTTGTTCTTTTCTCTGAAATTTACAATTCCTGTAACATCTGCTTCGGCTACACTTGTAACGTGGGCAGAAGTATGTTTGGAATAAACCATATGCTCTGATATCAACTGTCTTATTCTATCCATAGGAATTACTTCCACATCATCTCCCGAAGCATGAGTGATATCAGGAGCTTTTGGAGAAGGTGAAGGCTTAGGTTGAGTTTCCTGTTTTTGTGGGGCTGCTTTCTCTTTCGGGGCAGCAGTTTCAGCAGGTTTTTGAGCAGTAGCTTTGCCGGATTTTTTATCTTCAATATATTTTAATAAATCATCTTTTGTAATTCTTTCCTGGACACCTGAGCCTTTGAGTTGTTCCAGTTCTTCCAGAGTTACGCCTTCTTCTTTTGCAATTTTTCTTACAAGCGGTGAATAAAATTTGCCGTCTTTTCTTGCCGGTATTTCAGTAGTGCCGCCATCAGAAGGAACATTTACCTGAGTTTGCTTATCATCAGACTTCATCTTTTGAGGTTTGGATTCTGTAGTTTCAGAAGAAGGTTTGGATTTTGCAGCTTTTTTTGGAGCTTTTCCGCTTCCTGATATTTTCGCTATTGGTGTACCAACCTCTACGGTATCGCCTTCTTCTGCAAGAATTTCAAGCAATGTACCGCCAATAGGAGCCGGAACTTCAGTATCTACTTTGTCAGTAGAGATTTCGAGTATCATTTCATCTCTTTCAATTTTATCGCCCGGCTTTTTGAGCCATTTTGTAATCGTGCCTTCCTGAAGTGATTCGCCCATTTTAGGCATTACTACTTCAGTTGCTTCTCCACTATCATCAGATGCATCGTCTTCTTCATCTGTTGTATCTTTTTCAATCTGTTCATCTTTTTGTGATTCCTCAGTTTTTTTATTATCTGATTCATCAGGTTCTTCAGATTTTTCAGCTTTTGATTCCGTCTTCGAGTCAGAGGCACTGGCATCTGTTTCCAGTTTTGCAATTATGCTTCCCACTTCTACTGTATCACCTTCTTCAGCGAGTATTTCTTTGAGAACTCCTCCCTGTGGAGCCGGTACTTCAGTATCTACTTTATCAGTAGATATTTCAAGTATCATTTCATCCCGTTCTATTGTATCACCGGGCTTTTTCATCCATTTAGTAATTGTACCTTCCTGAAGGGATTCGCCCATTTTGGGCATTACAATATCAACTAACATTATTTACTCCTGTAATTTATAATCTTTGTCAAATTTACTTTCAATAATTTTTATCTGACGTCTAAACTTCAATATAATTTAAAAATTATAAAATTTTCATTTGAAATACTTGC
>CAZIXJ010000649.1:0-1898 GCA_964542835.1 uncultured Hyphomicrobiales bacterium | reverse complement strand
TTATTTTAGTTGCCACGAGTTTTAACTCGTGGATCCGATTAGGCTAATACCAATTCGCTTTCATTCATATAACATTGCTTGAATGCACATAAACTAAACTTCTAATATTGGCACACATATTGATAGATACTGTTTCAGTAAGTTATATTTAACGAGGTAAGATATGAAACATATTATAATATTGTTTTTGCTGGTAAGTTTAGGGGTGGGTTATGCCGCTGAACCGGTAATTGATGTACCTGATTTGCCACCTGATGAAAAACTTGAACCGTTTGAATACGATGATGAAGTGTATGTGCCTAAAGTTCTTGAGGCGTACAGTTGGTGCGTAGCTCTGACTGCACAGCTTAATATGCTCGGAGTAGAACCCGTAACAAAAGTTTTCGAGCCTACTTATGACGATATTGCTGATTTGGAGCTCGATGTAATCAAAAAGTATCATCAAAAAGCTATTGCTCTGAAAAAAGAAGTAATTGAAGCACCTGAAGACCTGAATCAATTGGAAATTGAAAATCTGAGAAGACAGGTAAGCGAACTTAAATTCGATAAGCTCAAATGGAAAAAGGAAGCATTCGAGGCTACACTAAAAGCACAGGATATTGATTTCTACAAAAGGAAAAATGATGAATTTATATCCGAAGCAGATAGCCTAAGGTATTATGCAGATTCTGTCAGATATTTTTATTATGGGCAGATGAATAAAAAGGTTGATGAAATAAAGAAATTTTATGATGAAATGTATTCAGGATATCGCATCCCTCTTATTACGATAGCCGGCACTGCAAATAAATTCAGGTTTAATAATGACTATATTGAAAATGATTTGTCGCCCGGAGCAATACTTACCTTCAACACCCATCCAATACTTAAGTATGGCAAGTATATTGATTTGTGGGCTGAATACATTAACCCTGAAATAAGAACAATTAATCATTTACAGGATGAATTTCAGGAAACTATTTCATGGAGAACCCATTTTTATTCATTCGGTGTAAATGCAAATTTCTCTGATTTAATCAGAACTTATTATTTTAATCTTGGATTCAAAGCCGGAGGCGGTTTTTACTGGGGAGAATCTAATCCGCTTAATCTTAATCTGCCTAAAGCAATATGGAAAGGTGAACTTGTAAGATTAGAACTAAATCTTGAAAATCAGAGATTAAATCTGCCTGTGGAATTATATGGCAGCTGGACTTTTATGTTCCCTTCAAAAGATATGGATTTTACTTCACCGCTTAATTCTATAGACAAAGGAAATACAATACACAATATCAGTATAGGATTCAGAATTAATTTATGGAATGTACCTGAAAGAGAATTTTAATTGAGAGGAAAAAAATGAAATTAAAACGAATAATATTTATGATTTTGTTGCCTTCTTTGCTTCTGATAGCCAAAGAAGATAATGAACTTGCCAAAAGATATATCAAGCTCGGCAATACATACAGAGAGGCAGGAAATTTCAGTAATTCTGCTGAATATCTGAAAAAAGGTATTAAAATGCTGGATAATTCCAAATCCTGGGACGGAAAATACTGGCTGGCAGTTGCACACGAATTTTATGCTTATTTCTATCGTGATATGAATATGCCGGAAGAATCTAAAAATGAATTTCAGAAAGCGCATACAATTTACAAAGAATTAATCTCAATGGAAGGCGGAAGTAACGAAGCAATTAAAGAAGCGGAACTGAATCTGAAAAAAATTAATGATATAATAGCAGGAGAAGAATTCGGTGATAATTCCAAGCTGAAAATTGCATCCTATGATAATATGAATCTCAGGGCAGCTCCGGGGAATATTCCGTCCAAAGTAGAGAATCTCAGTCTGAAAGATAATAAACTGAGAGATTTCGATTATGTATTGCTCAATCTTAGGGAATTGAAATATTTAGACCT
>CAZIXJ010000648.1:0-1916 GCA_964542835.1 uncultured Hyphomicrobiales bacterium | reverse complement strand
GTTGCTGAATAGAGACTGTGCGACAGAAGACTGAAATATAAGATTTTTATCACCGAAAAGCTCGGTATATTTGTAATTGAAATCAATTCCATAGTTATAATTCTGCACACCATCATCTATTCTGGAAGATAAAATCATTCCAATATAAGAACGCTCAAAAATATTCTGTTTTATTCTGAAAGTGGAATAATTTGCAGTTTGCACATCACCTTTTTTTCCCGTCTGGATAGACATAGCACCAATGGTAGTATTGCCGCTTGTACCCATAAGCCTTGCACCGCCGAGTATCGGTATCTGCTCACCATTTTGGATGCCTATTCTTCTGGAATAAAAAAGCTCTGTATTCAAAAGCATATTAAATGAGAAGAAATCCTGACCTCTTAGAAAGAAATCTCTTTTTTCAGGGAAATACAGAGAAAATCTTGAGAGATTTATCTGCGCCCTGTCGGATTCTACCTGAGCAAAATCAGTATTGGCAGTCAGATTAAGCCGCAAATTAGGTGTAAATGAATAATTAGCTTCACCGCCTGTTTTTATTACCGATTCATCACTGCCGTTAGTTTCGTATCCGGTGGTAACATAAGGCTTCAGCTCCAAAGTTTCATGACCTTTTATATTTTTAAGTCCGGTGAGAGTTCCGGCATTGGATACATGCTCGAAATTTCTGTCTCTGCTCCATCCCTGCCAGAAATCCTGCTCCTGTGTGCGTATTATCCTTCTCTGAAAATTAATTCCCCAGACTTGCTCTTCAGTATCGGGGAACTTCAAAGTAGAAAATGGAATTCTTATCTCAGCAGTCCAGCCTTCATCATCGATAGTAGTTTCTACTTCCCAGATGCCGTTCCAGTCGAGATTGAAAGTACGGGCTTCATCGGAAGAATAAACATCCGATTTTGCACCGTTGGAATTAACAGCAAATATATAGCCGTCTCTCTTGCTTAAATATGTATCAATAATTACTACGAAATTATCTTCAGTCCAGTAATGAAAATCACGCTTCATCTGTTTGGCTACGATAGCATCGGGATTGTCGTCCCAAAGTCTGACGCCTATGTACAAATCTGTTTCTGTATATAGCATTCTTACTTCTGTATCCTGAGTACCCGGCTGCCCTTCATCCTGCACCCGCTGAGTAAAATTTGATATTACCTGAGTTCTGTCCCATTCTTTTTCATTCAGTTTACCGTCCAGTTTTACAGGCTCTTCTATTCTTTCGGCATTTACTATATTGGGCATTGATATCTGAGCGTCCAGAGTTTGCATCAATCCAAAGCATAAAAATAAAATTAATAATTTCATTCTTCAAAAAAAATAAGTTCAAAAAAACTATCTGTTATCATACATTTCAGAGTAATATTTTTTGTAATCACCTGAAACAATTTTATCAGTCCATTCTTTATTTTCGAGATACCAATTTACTGTATCAGGCAGTTTTTCTTCAAATGTATATTTTGGCTCCCATCCGATTTCATTTTTTATTTTAGAAGCATCAATGGCATATCTTCGGTCATGTCCGAGCCTGTCCTTTACGTATGTTATAAGAGATTCGGGCTTGCCAAGAGCTTTGAGTATCAATTTTACGATGTCAATATTCATTATTTCGTTGTTTCCGCCAATATTATATACCTCACCGTTACTTCCTTTTTTGGCGACATTCCAGATAGCATCACAGTGGTCATCCACATAAAGCCAGTCTCTGATATTTTTACCGTCGCCGTAAACGGGTAATTCTTTGTCATTTACTGCATTATTTATCATAAGCGGAATTAATTTTTCAGGGAACTGGTAAGGACCATAATTATTTGAGCATCTCGTTATCAAAACAGGAAAACCAAATGTATCAAAATACGATTTTGCTATCATATCGGCAGAGGCTTTTGATGCAGAATACGGACTGTGTGGGTCGAGAGGCGTTT
>CAZIXJ010000647.1:0-1916 GCA_964542835.1 uncultured Hyphomicrobiales bacterium | reverse complement strand
AAGGAGAGTGAGTGATATCAAATGCTGGAGCCACCTGAAATCATAGAATGATGATTCCCCCCCTTCCCTTTAGGGAATCACGCCAAGGCGTGACAGGGGTAGGGATAGGGGGTTAGGTCTGGACGCCATGTGGCCGAAATGATGATCAAGCCCTCACCGTTCATCATTGGACTTTGGATAAAATTTGTCCCAGGATGTGGACTTGTCATAACCCGCTGATCTAAATAGCCAAATAGCTTAATCTCAATAACATATTAATAAAATTGAAATATAATATCATTAAAGCATAAAGTATTAAAAATGTTGATGATAAATAATTCCGGGGTTTGGAAACATGGGGGTCTGCTCAAACTCAGGAATAATTAAAGCGTAATGATATCAAGATGTTGAAGGCTATGATCGCGTCGATGACAACGTGCCGATATTGCACGAAATCCGCTTCTGCCACAAATAGCCGTCATTATAATGCCTTATGCGAGAATGGCTTTCATTTTTCCAAAGTCCAATCATCAGAGCTCCTGGAATAAACCTATTTTCCGGTCCATCAACTACTGGATCATACGCCGCCTGCGGACCATCATCCTGAAGGAGTGAAAGCACCCGCGCACAAGCTTCGCTGAGCTCAAGCGACTCGGTGAAACTCACATGTAGGCCCTTAGAAGCGGTGGGTCTGAGAGAGGGGGCTGTGAAGCTTCTTCTTATCCCCACGGCAAGCTATTCGATCCGATCACGGTAGTGCTTGGGATCTCTGTGGAGATGGGCAACTGCCGTGATAAGGATTTCCTTCTGCTCTCGTACATATAAAAGGGCATAGGGAAAGCTCTTCAATATGCATCGTCTTGTTCGTTCGCCTACTTTTGGCCATGCCTCGGGCATGAACAATATCCTTTCCATGGCGGCCGTTGTTTCCTGGAAAAAGCGATAACCCAAACCAGGCAACTGATGGTCGTAGTATTTCACGGCCTCATTTAGCTCAAGAGAAGCTGGAGCTATGAACCGGGCCTTCAACGGTCGTACCTTTTTCTGATTTCATCCCAATCTTCAGCCTTAAGCTCACCTCGATTGTAGGCCTCATAGCGTGCCTCTGATTCAGCTATCCAGCTTTTCTCAATTTCTGCATCAGGCTTATCGAGGCTGTATAAAATAGCCTCCACCAGCCAGACTCTCTCCTTCGGATTGAGAGCTATGGCTTTATTCGCCAGTTCCTCTACGGATTCCATACTACTTCCCCCTTTATTGCTAACGCCCATGCATCCCCAAACAGATTTTCACTGCTTGATTTCATTCCATTTCCACCGATCAAAACATGTCGAGCATCTATAATCATAGAATTACTTCTGTCAAAACCAGTATCCCCTTGTCAATCATTTTCGCTCCCGAGGGCGGCCTCAGTGGCTTTTCGGGCTACCATGAGCGGGATCTAAGGGGGGCGTGGATCCCGCCCCGGCCGGAATCCCATAGCTGTTCTTGATGGCCCCGGTGAGGACGGTCAGGCCGTGGGTCTTGAATTTGGTGGGGCTGATGACGACACCGGCGTCCAGGACCGCGCCCGAAACGCTCACGCCCCCCCTGAAAGCGGGGGTCGAAGGCCACTTTCCGGTTTCTGGATGGACGCTGACGAAGACCCGCTTTCCGGCGACCGGGGTCGGAAACCGCTCAAACGCCCGATCCACCGCATCCTGGACCGTATCGTAGGTTGCCGGATGAATGAGGACCGTTGCCGTGGTCAGCATCCTTGCGGTGCTCACACCTCAAAGATTGTCCTCCGGGCGGGAGTCGTGGTAGGATTAAAGCGGCTTATGAATGAAGACCCAAGGTAACTGAGATTATGCTGAAACTGACCCAGACCCTATCCATCCCCGAATCCGAAGTCGAAATCACCGCGGTCCGATCCCAGGGCGCCGGGGGCCAGAACG
>CAZIXJ010000646.1:0-1919 GCA_964542835.1 uncultured Hyphomicrobiales bacterium | reverse complement strand
AATATTTTTTGTTGTTCTGAAGTATGTTATATGAATGAAAGCGAATTGGTATGAAATCCTTTATACAAGTGTGTTTTTTTCTTGTATTACATTTTTAATTGGTTCATGTCTTCTATTAAATCATCCGCTATTTTGCTCCAAACAAAATTATTTTTAATCGTTTTATTAAGGTTTTCAGATAAGAGTAATAGCAAATTCCTGTTTTGATAAAGTTTTTCCAAATTATCTGCTATCGAGTTTACGGATTTTTTTTCAATTACCAAGCCGTTATGTTCATCTTTGATAATCTCCAAAGCTCCGCCTGCATCAGTAGTCAATACAGCACATTTGCTAATACCGGCTTCGAGAATGATTGTAGGCAATCCTTCAGGATAATAAGAAGGCACTACCGCCACATCTGACAGCCCGAGAAGATACATTACATTTTTATGTGAAATTTTACCTGTAAAAATAATATCATCATAATTATATTTTGTTTGTATCTGACTCAGCAAAGGACCATCGCCGCAGATGATTAACCGAGTATCTTCTTTTCTGAATTTAGTATATGCTTTGGCTAATATTTCGATGCCTTTTTCAGGAATTAGCCTTCCTGCAAAGAAAATTGTAAATTTATGATTCTCACTTTTAATTCCGGGAATTTCCAAAACCTCTGACTCAGGAAATTCATTAACTCCATTGTGAATTACACCCTTAGCTTCTATTCCGAAATTTTTCAGCCAACTATTCACTTTTTTTGATACTCCGTAAAAAGCATATACGTTTTTTTTGAGATAAGAAGTAAATACTTTTTCATACATTATTGATAAATATTTCTTGAGATTAGAATCGAAACTGAAATATCCGGATGTATGGTCAATCATTATTGCCGGAATTTTAAGTTTTCGTGCGATATAAGCTCCTAAAAGCATCAGCGGGTATATTCGCATATTAAGAATAATTGCCGAAGGGCTGAACTGCTTTATTTCGCGATATGCTTTCCTTATTTGATTAATAAAACAGGGTACAGGCAATCTGCCATCAATTAAAAAAAAATGCTTTAATCTTAATATTCTAATCCTTCCGAAATTTTCATAAAAACCAATATTATCACTATCAGAAGTAATTATCAGTATTTCAAATTCTTTTTTTTCGAGTGCGAGAGATAATTCTTTCACGTATCTTTCCACTCCTCCTAGATGAGGCTCAAAAAATGCGCTGAATATTACGAGCTTCCGTTTCATTTTTTATTATTGAATATTATACCTGATATTATTCCTGCTCCGTAACTGAAATGAAGAGATACAGAGATTAAAAAGCAGAGAAATGAACTAACTTTATTTTTAATCCCGATTTTTGCAGAATAATAGAATACAATTACGATATAAAATAATACAGCATAATTGTAAAATTCATAAATATATTTATTGGTAAAAGAAAGAACCAATCCTGCTACCAGAAAAATTATAAATAAAGCCGGTGTAAGAGGCTTAAATTCAAAATAGTCAGTTTTTAGCAGTAATGCTCTCCAGAAACCATATCGGAACTGTTGCTTAATAAAATCTATCAAATTGGATTTTCTTTTGTAATAAGTTTTGGCGTCGGGATTTATGAGTAATTTATATCCCTTTTTTGTTGCTCTCTGATTTAGCTCAATATCTTCACCTGTAAAGAGAAATTCTTTGTATCCGCCGAGTTCGTCGAAGATATTTTTATTATAAATGCAGGCATATGCATTATCAACCTTTTTTATGTCCTTGGAATTTAAAAAATGCTCATCACCCGCACCCGCAAGCAGGCTTTTCATTACCGAATCATTCGCTTTTGTAAATAATGATTTATCAGAATTGAAATAAACAGAGCCAATTCCGAATAATTTATCTTCATAATAATCATTGTAGGTTATTACAAGAGTTTCCAGCGATTTTTCATCAGCGTAT
>CAZIXJ010000645.1:0-1930 GCA_964542835.1 uncultured Hyphomicrobiales bacterium | reverse complement strand
ATGGTGAACTTCGTTCACTATTCGCTCAAATAGAATTTATACAGAATCCCTGCTCTTAATGGAGTGGGGATTTTTTTTTTGGATATTATAGATAATTTTTGTAAATTAAAAAATATGTTTTTTATTTTTTAAATAATTTGTTGAAAGTATAGTCAAAGAAATGAAGAAGAAAATAATTGCAAAACCTTTTTTAAAATGGGCTGGAGGTAAAACACAATTGATTGAGCAAATCAAAGGGAACCTTCCGCAAAATATAGAAAAGAATAGTTTTACATACATAGAACCATTTGTCGGTAGTGGAGCTATTTTGTTTTGGATTTTAGAACAATACCCAAATCTGGAAAAAGCAATTATTAATGATATAAACAAAGACCTTACAAATACTTATTTGACAATTAAATACAATGTGAATGAATTAATTCCAATCCTAAAAAAATGGGAAGTTGAATATCATAATACTTCTGATAATCAAGATGTAAAAAAAGAATATTACTACAAAAAAAGGGAATTATTTAATTCGAGAACTTCTGAGAAAACTATACAAACTGCTTTATTCATATTTTTAAATCGAACCTGTTTTAATGGTCTTTACAGAGTAAATCGAAAGAATCAATTTAATGTACCAATAGGAAGTTACAAAAAACCTCAAATATGTAATGAAGATAATTTGATAGCTGTTTCAAGGGTATTGCAAAAAGTTGAAATATTAAATGCTGATTTCTCAGAAACGTTAAACTATGCAGACAATAATACATTTTTTTATTTTGATCCTCCTTATAAACCATTAAGTGATACATCAAGTTTTAACTCATATGCTAAAGATGACTTTAATGATTTTGAACAAATAAGACTTGCTGATTTTTGTAATAAAATCAATATGCTTGGACATCGTTGGATATTGAGCAACTCTGATGTAAAAGGAAAAGATATTAAAAACAACTTTTTTGATGATATATATTCAACATTTAAAATACAAAGAGTAAATGCCCGAAGAAGCATAAATGCTAACCCTCGAAAACGAGGACAATTAACGGAATTATTAATTACTAATTATAATTATGAAAAAATTATGTCAATTGCTCAATAAAAGCGAAGATGAGTTGTTCGAATCTATAGTCATTTCATTTAAAAGAAAGATAACAGAATGGAGTTACTTTGTAAATTGGAAAAAAGTTTTAAAGAATGTAGAACCATTTGAGATAGAATTAAACCTGTTAAACTACTTGATAGGAAAAAACAAGATTCAATACGAATTTCAAAAATTAATAACTGAATACCCTAAAGTAATAAAAGTTATTCCCTTACTACTTGCTATAAGAGATAACTCACTCGAAGTTTTAATTGATACAAAAAACTTTATCTATAGAGAATTTGATTTTACAAAAGAAAAATTAACCAAAGAAGATGTTATTTCTTTTTCTGAATTTATTATGGAATGTGGATTCGGAGAGCTTTTAAAAGAAAAGAAAATAAAAAATTTAGTAGATTATGCAACTGGTGTTGAAGTCGGTTTAGATAGTAACGGGCGAAAAAATCGTGGCGGTAGTTTAATGGAACTTCTTGTAGAAGAATTCATTTTAGAAACTACAAAAGAGTTAAATATTGATTATATATCTCAAGCAACAGAAAAAAAAATAATGGAAAAATGGGGTATTTCTATTCAAGTAGATAAATCATCAAGAATTGTTGATTTTGCAATAAACAATAATGGGCAATTATGCTTTATTGAAGTGAATTTTTATGGTGGGGGTGGTTCCAAATTAAAATCTACTGCTACAGAATATATCAAAATGAATGAATATTGGAATGACCAAGGGATTGAATTTATTTGGATTACTGATGGTGCTGGATGGCACTCAACCCTCAAACCATTGCGAGAATACTTTGACAAAGCAGATTACCTATTGAATTTGGAAATGTTAAAAAATGG
>CAZIXJ010000644.1:0-1933 GCA_964542835.1 uncultured Hyphomicrobiales bacterium | reverse complement strand
CGGCACAGGTGGGAATCAGATATTTTACCTTGTATGTTTGAAAGCAACTTAGTATAATGCCTGCCGAAGTATCGAAGTTTTGGGTTTAGTCAGGGATTAATTCGATTTAAAAATAAAAAGTAGAAAGTCAAAAAAAAAGATGTTCTGTATTCAATCTGATACAGAACATCTGAAAAAAAAATTTGTTTATTTTTTGATTATTTCATTTCTTTCATCAGGCAAGCCATTTCTATTGCTGCTACTGCAGATTCAAAGCCCTTATTCCCTGCTTTAGAGCCTGATCTTTCAATTGCCTGTTCGATGGTATCAGTAGTCAAAACTCCCAATATACACGGTACTCCGGTATCAAGATTTACCTTTGCCACACCTTTTGTTACTTCATTTGAAACATAATCAAAATGAGGAGTAGCTCCTCTGATTACGGCACCGAGAGCTATTACGGCATCATATTCTCCGGTTTCAGCAAATTTTTGAACTACCAGAGGTATTTCAAAAGAACCGGGGCAATATGCTACGGTGATATTATTCTCATCTGCCTGATTTCTCTTTAAGGCGTCGAGGGCACCATCAAGCAATTTATGAACTACAAATTGATTCCATCTCGATACGACAATGGCAAATTTTTTATCTTTGGCATCAAAATTACCTTCTATAATTCTTGGCATATATAATACTCCAAATTGCAAATACAAAAAATATTTCTAAAACTGATTAATAATAATTACTCAGCAAGTTTTTCAGCTATGGAATCATCCATTTCTACGTTTGAATACACATTCTGAACGTCATCATGCTCTTCAAAAGAATCAATAAACTTCATAATTTTGAGAGCAGTATCCACATCATCTACTTTTACTGTGTTCTGAGCTACGTATTCGAGCCTGCTTTCCTCAGTTTCCAGTTCGCTCTCTTCAAAAAATTTATTTACAGCAGAAAAATCTTCAATAGGAGCAATTACCCTCGATACTTCTTCATCGTATTCCAAATCTTCAGCACCTGATTCCAAAACGAATTCCATCAGTTCATCTTCAGATTTTCCGGTGTTTTTAATAGTTACAATGCTTTTTCTGTTGAAATTCCAAGCGACAGAATTGGTTTCTCCGAGATTGCCGCCATTTTTACTGAAAAGCGACCTTATTTCGGCAACTGTTCGGTTTTTATTATCAGTTACCGCTTCGATAATAATAGCGATACCATTTGGACCGTAACCTTCGTAAGTGTATTCTTCGTAAGAAACACCTTCGATTTCACCCGTCCCTTTTTTTTTAGCTCTTGAGATATTGTCCATCGGCATATTCACGCCTTTGGCATTTTGGATAGCAAGGCGGAGCCTTGGATTAGTTTCTACGTCGCCACCGCCTTCTTTGGCAGCTATAGTAATTTCTTTGGCAAGACGAGTGAATATTTTGCCTCTTTTGGCATCCTGTCTTCCTTTTCTATGCTTTATATTTGCCCATTTACTGTGACCGGCCATAATATCTTATGAATTAGTTTAACAATATTTATGCAATTATAATCTAATTATTACAAATATAAATAAATAAGAGCAATTTATTATCCGAAAAATACTTTTTTTATAATTCAAATTCATAAATTATTAAAAAAATGATAAAAAAAAGAGATACTTTTTAAAAGTATCTCTTTTTTTGGCGGGGCCGACGAGACTCGAACTCGCGGCCTCCTGCGTGACAGGCAGGCGCTCTAACCAAACTGAGCTACGGCCCCATTATATTTTTCTCCTTTTTGTGGACCCAAGGAGAATCGAACTCCTGACCTCTTGAATGCCATTCAAGCGCTCTCCCAGCTGAGCTATGGGCCCTCATTTTGAGTTCAACCCTTGTGTCATCGAAATGATAATTCAAAATTAAGGGTTTTTGTTTAAACTTCAAAACTTTTTTTTAATTTTTTTTAATTATTTTTAAAAAGACTTACA
>CAZIXJ010000643.1:0-1941 GCA_964542835.1 uncultured Hyphomicrobiales bacterium | reverse complement strand
ATGGTAAATATCTTGTAGCTGTAGTAAGTAAAAAAGATGTATCACCATTAACTCATGAGATATTAATTTACAATACGGCAGACTATAGCTTGAGATTAGCGTTTGACTTAGGGGAAGAAGGGATGCAAATTTCAGGTTACAAATTTTCAGCGATAACATTTTCAAATTCAGGGAAATACATGATGATTTCCCATAACGGAAGAGATGCTGAAAATAGTAATTTATACGTATATAATATGGAAAACTTATCAAAAAAAGCTATTAAAATTCCATTTAAAAGTGAAGCCTCTTCTACTTCAATAATGAATAATGCTGAAGATAAGCTAATTATAAGTAATCCTAATGCAATTTATGATTTAAATACTGAAAAATCATATTTATTGCCTGAAAATATAAATTTAGGTGGAGAAATGCTTTTAGATGAAAATAACAATAAACTATTAGCCCATAATTCTATGTACATTGCAATGTACTCTTTTGATATTAATGGAATTATTTCAGATGTAAATCAAGAATATAAAGAAGAAATTAAACAGATTTATCCAAATCCATCCTCTGAATTTATAACTATTGAAATTGATAAAAACTTCCATAATTATGAAATATCAGATTTATCAGGAAATATTTTGATTTCTGAAATTATTCAATTAGATAAATCAGATGAACTTACAATCAATATATCACATATACCTTCCGGCACTTACTATTTACGATTATACTCTAATAATTTTACTGAAACATACAAGTTTATCAAAATTTAATGAGGTGAATTATGAAGAAGATTATAATTTTTTTAATAGCAAGTGTATATTTGTATGGGCAAGATAGCGAACTAAATAATAGGTTGTTTAATCCTGATGTTTTTAGAGAACCTTCATCAAATTCGATGTATTTACAACCAATTGAACATCCCGGCTTTTTAACCGGATTTGAATATAGCGGTGAAATTAATTTGGATACCGGTGAAGCGGTATTTATGTTTATCCAACAGGAATGCCATAAGAAAGTACTTCAGATGTAATAACATCAGATTGATTGAACTCAGATTTTCTTATTGGGTGTGGTTCTATTCTGCTGTCAATTTTTCTGCGGATTCTCATAAGTTCAAGCATTATATCTAACTTATCAGGATAATCCTCAAGAACTACCGCAATATCAATATCACTCTCTGAATGCTGAAGTTCCTTTGCATAAGAACCAAAAAGAAATACTTTGCAATCTTTAAATCTTTTCTTTACTTCCACAGCATAAGTATTGGAAATTTTCAAAACTGTTTCTTTATCCATAGCGATATATCCTCAATTTCTTTAATCCATTTTTCAGTAAAATCTTTTGTACAAAGTTTGAAAAATTCTTTTTTATAATCATCATATCTTGATTCGATATTAAAAGAAGTAATATAATCCAATTTATCAGCCAAATCATCTGATATATTGAGTTTACAGAGTTCAGCCAAACGATATAAATTGTGTGTGAAGGGCGGATTTATTTGATTTATACTTACAAATAAGCCTTTAAGAAGTTTTTCTAATGAAATATGCCCAACAAATAAAGCCCAATTGTAAGATTTAGCATCATACATAGCATTCATAGTTCTTTGGTCATCATCAGATGAATCAATCCAATGTTCAATGATTTTTTCAATATCTTTATTTATTTTCATAAAAATTAATACGTTTTATGATAATAATTATTCAAAATAAATTGATATATTTTGCAATCTTATGTGTCTTAACAGATATGGATGTGGCAAATTTGAGAAAAGTTTTTTGGAACAATAAAATTTATTATTAATTTGTGAAAAAATATTAAATAAAGGAGAAATAATGCAATTAAAATACCCGCTGTGAGGTGCGAAAAAGCCCGTAATGTAAGGATTCCCCTTTTTGTAGAGACGAGGCGGTGCCTCGTCTGTGTGGCAGATGTTCTTTGAAAAAAGCA
>CAZIXJ010000642.1:0-1941 GCA_964542835.1 uncultured Hyphomicrobiales bacterium | reverse complement strand
GCCGAAAGGAATATTGCAAACTCATCAAACAACTTCAAGTGTGTTCTGCAATATTTAACAGGAGCTTCGGAGCGGTTCGGTACTATAAAGATGATTTTGCTAAAATAGCCGTTTTTTCCTGAAATTATGTTGTTTGGGTTTTGGGGATGAGAAATTAAAATTGTTTTTTGAAATTTAAGGAGATTTATAATGAATCTTATAAAATTAACTTTAGCATCAATAATATTTGTAATGTCATTCGCAATGCAGAGTAGTGAAGTGAAGGCACAGTGTGAAGATGGATATAACTTTTATTCATTCCAAATTTTATATCCTAATTCAAATTGTATAATTGATATTAGTTTCTGTTATAGGTGTAGTACTTTTGGACCGTCGCCAATCAGCACCATTAAAAACATAAATTGGTCTTATTCAAATCCTAATTCAACTTGCCCTGAAGGTGATTTATATGAATGGGTAATATCAGAAATAGTTAGCAGATATTATGATTTATGTAATGTACCGCCTTGTGATGAGGGAAATGCTACTTTTACTGTTGAAATGCCATTATGTATATTTGCAAAAAATATTTTGTATCCTCATCAGGATGGAACTATGCATAATCTAACTTTTAAATATAGTTGTGAAACAGATTTCTCCTGCATTTGGACATATGAGATATGTTATAATCCAATTACAGATGAATATGAAATAGACAATATTCAAAAATTTGAAAGTGGTTCCCCTGCTTGTCCGTTAGTAATGCCGACATTACCTCCGCCTGGTTTTACTTATGATGACGAATGGGAATCCGATTGTTGGCAGGGAAGACAGTGTACAATATTTGTTGAATAAATAATAAAACAGGGTTAGTATATACTGACCCTGGCTATAAAAGGAGTGTCATTATGTTTAGAATTATTCTAATTATTTTTAGCATAAATATTCTTTATGCATCAACACCCGAAATAGCACCGCAGCGTATGGTTACAGATTACAATGGCATAGCTTATAATGAAGATATTATATTATGTTATGGTAATTATGGAATAATTACTTTTTCAAGAGACCTTGGTGAAAATTGGTACAGAGTTAATGTAGGAGATAAACACAATATTAAGAAAATTGTGTTTGCTGATAATAAGTTTTATGGTATATCTGATTTTCATTTATTGGTATCAGATGATGGTATATACTGGGATATAGCTGAATTATCGCCCGGTTCCGAAATTATTGATTTTTCTGTTACTAATGATATTTTTTACTTTTTAAAAGAAGACGGTATATTTATATTGAACAATAATTCTCTTGAAAAACTGTATGATTTGGATGTAAATCACAATTATCATGAAATATTAACAAGTAAAGAATTTTTATTTATCTTAAAAAATGTAAATACTCTGATAAGAATTGATATTATTACAGGCAGCAAAAATGAATTTATTATACCTACCGTTTCAGGCTCATTTTATATATCGGAATTAAAAAATGATAATAATATACTCTATGCAAGAACTAAGGAAGATTCAGAATTTGCCCAGTCCTCATATTTACTAAGATCAGATGATGACGGAGAAACATGGGAAAAACTACATCAATATCAAGAATCTTTCAGCACATATCTGCCTATGGGTAAAAATATTTTTCTGATATCAATTTATTCACAAAGGTTATCTGAACATTTTGATGAGGTAAAAAATATGAGTATTACTCACGATTCGCCTTATCTGAAGTCATTAGATTTGAATAATTTAGAATTTAATGACATTACAGAAAAAATAATAAACAACCCATTCAGAAGAAGTATATTTTCACAAGAAATGGTTATGTCAAACACATTCAGTGATTTGAGAAGAATTAATGACAGTATTTATATCGCAGTCGGTAAAAATAATACAATTGTACTTTCTTATGATTACGGTAAAACTTGGTTTAAAGCAAACACTCCACCGGTAGGACAAT
>CAZIXJ010000641.1:0-1942 GCA_964542835.1 uncultured Hyphomicrobiales bacterium | reverse complement strand
GGCGAAACAATGGATACCGTGATCGAATCGATTGACGATGCGTCCATCACGGCGCTGGTCAGGACGAGCTTGTTGTATCATCATTCGACCAGCGGCCTGAGCACCACTGTCGAGACCAAAGACGGCGTAGTCAGGTTAAATAGCGCCACCAGGAGCGCGGCGGGAAAAGACCTGTCCACAAAATTCGCAAGCGAGGTTCACGGTTTAAAAAGTGTGGTCAATAACATGACCGTCGAATAGTGCAGGCCCGGGGCGGATAAACCGCATAACGCCAAAATGCGGTCTCCCTGGCGGGGAAAAGGTACAACAAGCCGGCGGGAGAAAGGAGAGGGGAAAGGGATTTGTCCATTACGATTCTGGTGGTATAGTTATTATCCGATTATTTTTAAGTTAGTTATAACCTAATGCGAAACTTCAGGAGATTATGAAACATGGAAAACAAACAGGACAATTTAAAAAAAATGAACAAGGAAACACGGCAGATACTGGAACATGCCCAAACGCTCGTTGACGCGACTTCCGACGAAGTGGACGACCGGGTCAAAGCAGCCAGATCCGCTTTGAATGAACGTCTGGAATCAATTAAGGGCGAGTACGGCGAGCTTGAAGACCGGTTCGTGGAAAAAGTTCAGGCCGCTGACGAGTTCGTTCACAAAAAACCGTACTATGCCATCGGCGGCACCTTATTCGTCGGCCTGTTCCTGGGCTGGTTGATATCCAGGAAATAAACATGGACAGACAGCCGCTGATCATTTTCGGATTAACCGAGTCCGCCGGCCGGCTCGGCGGGACAGCCGCCCAGATTCTGGAGGATCGTCTGCAACTTTTGGTTTTGGAACTGCGCGAGGCCAAAATCCGTTTTTTCCAGGCTTTGATCCTGACCATTATCGGTGTGTCCTTTTTAATGCTCGGACTTCTGGTGCTGGTTCTGGCCGGTGTGTACTTCCTGCCACCCGAATGGCGGTTTTACGGGCTCGCTGCCGCGTCGGCAACCAGCATCCTTGCGGGGGTGCTTGCCTTTATGTCCCTGAGCCGGCACCTTAACCGAAAACAGTCGGCTTTTGAACAGAGCCTGGCTGAACTGAAAAAGGATGCGACATGTTTCTCGACCGGGAAATAAAATCCATTCAGCAGGCCAAAAACCGTCTGGCCGTATGTAGTGAGCTGCGCCGTCTTCTGGTCCATATCGAGGTCCAGGGTATTAGGGGCGGGGTTCGCCGCTCGTTTTCAAATCTAAGGCTGGGGTTGGCCGTGGCGGAAAAACTGCTCGCTCTTCCTCGAAAGCGCAATGGCAGTCGCCATAAGCGTCTGGTAAGGAAATTTCCATCATGACGCACCACGCCGTAACCGTTCCGGCGAAGGTTCTTCATAGGGAGCGGCTTTTCCACACCAAAATCCCCGTGAAAAAGACGCCAGCGACGAAACTCCGCTACGCTAAGAATTGTTCAATTTGGGATGGTTTCACCCTACACTGCCGCTTTTCGTGAAACCATTTGTGACAAAAGAGTTACGCAAAACCGTACAGGTGAAAGAGAAGCAACGACTGTTACGGTGGATGGTGTGACGCAATAGAGAAAGGCGATAGCGCTTGTCGATGATGGACGGGAACATTCGGTGGAGAGTGAAATCATAAAAGGAGGCAGTTGCATGGATAAACGGCAAATAATGGAAAAGGTCTATTGGCTGGGAGCCGTTGATTGGGACAGACGTCTTTTTGATGCTCTCATTCCGCTTCCGGACGGCACGACGTACAACGCTTATCTGGTCGAAGGGAGCCAAAAGACCGCTTTGCTGGACACGGTCGATCCGTCCATGGCCGGTGAGCTGCTGGCGCAACTGGCGGGGGTGTCCAAAATCGACTTTATCGTCTCTCACCACGCGGAACAGGATCATTCCGGGGCCATCCCCCATGTGCTTGAGCGGTTTCCGGACGCGAAAGTGG
>CAZIXJ010000640.1:0-1946 GCA_964542835.1 uncultured Hyphomicrobiales bacterium | reverse complement strand
GTTTAGCAAGGAGAGGTTAAAAATCGAAGTTTACCGTTCAAATCGGCACAAGTGGTAATCATATATTTTATCTTGTATGTTTGAAAGCAACTTGGTATTAATTGCTGATTTTTATTCAATTTAAGTGTTTTTAAGGAGAATCTAATTTTTATCAATAGATAATCAGTGTATATCTACAAATTCCTTATTCAATTTGCGAAGATTAATAATAATTCGCTGAGTTTATCAATTTTGTAAATATTCAAATTAATGTATTTATAATTCGGTCATATATATAACTGATTTGAAAATAATAGATTGAAGAGAGGAAAAGATGATAAAGAAAAAAGCAATTACAAATGAACCAATTAACAGTTTAATAGCAGAGAGATGGAGTCCCAGAGCTTTTGCCCCCGATAAAAAAGTAAAGAGAAATGATATAATTTCATTATGCGAAGCTGGCAGATGGGCGCCATCGAGTTTTGGTGATGAACCATGGAGATATTTGGTATGGGATAAAAACCACGATAAGGCAAACTGGCAAAAAGCATTTGACTGCCTTGTAGAGTGGAATCAGGGTTGGGTAAAAAATGCACCTGTACTTCTTGCATCTTTTGCTGCACACACATTCAAAAAGAATGGCAAGCCAAACAGACATGGTGAACACGATACAGGAGCTGCATCTGAAAACATTTGTCTTCAGGCAACTGCTCTGGGGCTTATGGCTCACCAGATGGGCGGATATGATGCAGAAAAACTCAAAAAGGAATTTAATGTACCTGAAGAATATACTCCTATGTCAATGATTGCAATTGGATATCAGGGCGAAATTGAGGAACTCGACAGTCAATATCAAAAAGATGAGAAAGCAGAAAGATTCAGACGCCCACTTGGTACTACATTTTTTGATTCCGAGTGGGAAAATCCTGTTATTAAAGATATAGCGTAATAATTTTTGAAAATAAACGGAGAATAAAATATGAAAAACATACTTGTAACCGGAGCGAATGGTAAAATAGGACAGGAACTTGTAATAAAAGCCGCTGAAGCCGGATATTCCGTAAAAGCAGCAGTAAGAGATAAATCAAAATCAGATAGAATTAACCTTGATAATACAGAGCTTATCAATTTTGAATATGAAAAGCCTGAAACGTGGGATTATGCTTTGGAGGATATTGATTTTGTCTATTTGCTTGCATCTGCTCAAATCAGTAATCCATTTGAAACTATAAAACCATTTTTATCTAAAGTTTACGAACATAAACCAAAGCATATTACTTTTTCGACTGCTATGGGAATAGAACGGGCGGACAGAACTCCACTACGTGATTTGGAACTGGATATAATGAGCAGTAAAATTAATCATACTTTTCTCAGACCCAACTGGTTTATGCAGAATTTCTTCACTTCCCTCAAAAGTAAAATAAAAGAAGAAGGAAAATTAATTTTACCTGCCGGAGATGCTAAAGTTAGCTTTATTGATACGAGGGACATAGCGGAAAGTGTTTTAAAATCATTTGAAGACGACAATATGATAAATAAAGGCTTTACTCTTACAGGCTCTGAAGCAATAGACCATTTCGAGGTAGCAGGGCATATCTCCGATGCTACCGGCAAAGAGATAAAGTATATACCCGTAATGCTTATTGAATACCGAAAAATGCTAAAAGAAATGGGCTTTAGTGATGATAAGGCTGATGGAATAATTACGATATTTGATATGATGGCTAAAGGATACGCCTCGCCTGTTTCAGATGATTTGCCTGAAAAAATCGGAATAAAACCGATAAAATTCAGTCAGTTTGCAAAAGATTATGCTAATTACTGGATATAATAGTTTTTGGAATTGTAAAGTGGAATTCTGAACCTTTACCGGGTTCTGATTCCACGCCAATTTCACCACCGAGAAGTTTCGCCAGATTTTTTGATAAAGCCAGTCCAAGCCCCATACCTCCGTAATTGTCGGC
>CAZIXJ010000639.1:428-1948 GCA_964542835.1 uncultured Hyphomicrobiales bacterium | reverse complement strand
TCGATTTTTCCATTAATTTTTTCAAATTCTTCAGGAATAGTTTTGTAATTATTTCCGTAAAAAGATTTTATCTTGCCCTTTCTGTAGAATATTTTGTAAATATTAAACAGATTGAAGAAAAAGACAAGAACGATAAGTATATTGAAAAGGTCAATTAAAATATTCATTATATCCATAATTATTCTTCCTCCAGATAATGCGCCCCCATACTTCTCGGGGTTTCTTTAGTCTGTGCTGCTACGGCAATAGCTGTCTGCACTCCGTTTCTAAGCTCTACAATATCTTTTGTCATTTTAGCTTTTTTATAAAAGGATTCTACTTCAGTCTGCAAATGCCTTAGTGTAGTTTCTGCCCGGTGTAGTCTCTGTTTTGTTCTGATAAGACCAACATAATTCCACATAGTGTTTTTTATGGTAAGCCAGTCTTGTTGGATAAGAGCAGGGTCTATTTCCTGATTTTCCTCTATCCATTCATTGATTTCCGGGTAGTATTCGGTATTTTTAGTTTTTCTTGCAGCTTCTTTACCTGCGAGATATCCCCATACTACACTTTCGAGGAGTGATGTGGATGCCAGACGATTAGCTCCGTGCACGCCCGTAGCTGATACTTCTCCAACTGCATAAAGCCTCTGAAGAGAGGTACGTCCTTTCAGATTCACTCCCACTCCGCCGCAGGAATAATGAGCCGCAGGCACTACGGGAACCGGCTCTTTCGTGAGGTCGAATCCTGCTTTCATACAGTGATTATAAATAGTAGGGAATCTGCTCTTCAGCCAATCTGAATCTTTGAATGAAATATCCAAATACACGCACGGATGGCCTGATTTGAGCATAGTCTGGTGAATACTTCGGGACACAATATCTCTCGGAGCAAGATTACCCTGATGATGAAATTCTTTCATAAATTCTTTGCCTGTCTTATCTTTCAGTACTGCTCCTTCTCCTCTCATTGATTCAGAAAGCAAAAATCTGTCATGCTCACTGAATAAAGTAGTCGGATGAAACTGAATAAACTGAAGTCCGAAGCATCTTGCACCTGCTCTCCAAGCCAGAGCAATACCATCACCTGTGGATTCCGAAGGATTTGTAGTATGAATGTAAATCTGACCCAATCCTCCTGTGGCAAGTATAGTATTAGAGGCGTAAACAGGCTCGATTTTTCCTGTTTTATTATTAAGCATTAAAGAACCAAAGCAGGCGGGCTTTTTATATATATCTTTATATTCTCTTGAATGGTGCGAAAGTGTAAGCAAATCAACGGCTGTATAATCTGTAAAAATATTAATATTGGGATGATTATGAAGATGTTCGATTATTGATTTATGAATTTCAAGTCCCGTTTTATCTTTTGAATGAATTATCCGGGGATGAGAATGGGCGCCCTCTGCGGTTAAATCCAATTCCAACTTTCCATTTTTATCAAAATCTACCTGATATCTTTCTATTAGCAATTTTTTTACGAGTTTCGGTCCCATATTTACAAGTTGGTCCACAGCAATTTCTCTGCACTGCCCATCTCCT
>CAZIXJ010000639.1:0-418 GCA_964542835.1 uncultured Hyphomicrobiales bacterium | reverse complement strand
CAGGCTTTTCGGTGAGTCCGGCATACCTTTATAAATTATTCCTCCTTGAGCATACGGAGTATTCCCGCTTAATAAATCTTCGGTTTTTGTATATAAATTTACTTTTCTTCCTTCATCAGCTGCGCTCAAAGCTGCCACAGAACCTGCAAGCCCGGAGCCAATTACTATTACATCTGTCTTTTGCATAAAAAACCTTTTCAGTTAAGTTTTAATTTATACAAATTTAAGAATTTTTTTATAAAGTATTATTAACTTTAGCTAATTTCAAAAAAATAAGATTTTTACAAATATCTTAAAATTAAAAAAAGATTTACCTATAATCAGAGTATAAAAGCAAAGGCAATATGTTGTATTAAACACGAAAATATTGCAATAAATGCAAAATAATCGTCTGCACACGAAAATATTGCACATATTG
>CAZIXJ010000638.1:780-1948 GCA_964542835.1 uncultured Hyphomicrobiales bacterium | reverse complement strand
GGGCAAGGAGGACAAGACGATTCATTGCTCCTTCAATATGCAAAACAGACTTTTTGAGTAAGCCTTAATTAGATTCTCTAAAAGACTCCACTGTGAGCCTTAAACCTTCATCCATATTTACTGTCGGTTTCCAGTTATGCTCTTTATTCAGCTTATCCCATGAGATTACACTGCGGCGCTGCTCACCGTCTTTAGCGGGACCGTGTATTTCCTCGCAATCAGAACCTGTAAGCTCTTTCAATTTTCTGAAAATATCATTTACATCAGTTTCTATAGCAGTACCTACGTTGTATGCACCGCTTGCATTTTCATTTAATGCAGCAATATTTGCTTCCACTACATCTTTTACAAATACATAATCTCTCGTATTACCGCCGTCTCCGTTAATTATCGGTTGTTCTCCGGCGAGCATACGGGTAGTGAATATTGCTACTACTCCGGCTTCGCCTTTTGCGTTTTGTCTCGGACCGTAAACGTTGGCGTATCTCATCGCTACGTAATCCATACCATAAACTTCTTTGTAATAAAAGAGGTATTTTTCAACGGATAATTTTGCAATTCCATAAGGTGAGCATGGATTTTGAGCGTGATTTTCATCTGCCGGGAATGTATCCTGCTCACCATATATCGCTCCGCCTGATGAGGCAAATATGAATTTCTTTACTCCTGTTTTGCGGGCTGCTTCCAAAAGATTGATACTGCCCAGAATATTAGCACTTGCATCAAATTTGGGGTCTTCCACTGAAAACCGAACATTCATCTGAGCAGCTTCGTGATAAACCGCATCAAATTTATTATTTTGGAAAAATTCAGTCATATTATCATCATTAATATCCATTTTATGGAAATCAGCTTTGGGATTTACATTTTCCATTTTTCCCGAAGACAAATCATCAATAATCGTTACATTATGCCCAAGCTCAATTAATCTGTCTGAAATATGAGAACCGATAAATCCGGCACCGCCTGTTACTAAAATATTCATTTTATTTCCTTTATTTAATATAAATAAATTTTTCTTTCAAAACATAATCATAAAAAATCTGATTTGCTTCGTTATGGCTTGGTAAAACTAACATTTTATTGCATTCCTGCAAAGTAAACCATCCAAAATCCGAATGCTCTTCCGAAAGAATTACATCTTCCCTATCAGTTATCATCCCGAAAA
>CAZIXJ010000638.1:0-770 GCA_964542835.1 uncultured Hyphomicrobiales bacterium | reverse complement strand
ACGTTAAAAAATATAAAAAAGTCGGTATACGGAGAAATAAGGCAAGAAAATAAATAATTATAATCTCAACCTTGAAAAAAGATGAATGTAGATAAAATAATTGATATTTGTCTAGCTAATTTAGAAGATTTTGAAAAATTAATGGAATTTTTTTTTGCGTTAAAAAAAGAAGTAACGTAAGGTATCGTAATGAGATTCTCTGCTTTAATTGCAGTTTCCTCAAATATTTCACGTTTTGCAGTATCTATTGCATCTTCATCTGCCTCCATAGTACCTGTAATTACCTGCCAGATGCCGGGATAAACTATGAGATTATCAGCTCTCTTTAGAAGAAGTATTTTCCAGTCCCGAATCTCTTCAGAATACATTCCTATATGTGCCTGTATTGTATTTGATTCGAATTTTATCATATTATAAATACTTTTCTACAAATCTCAGTAATTTCTTTTCTTCAGATATCCAGTTATATTTATTATCGTAACTGTAAACAGCTTTTTCTGCAAGTTTTTGCCATTCGTATTCATAAATATTTTCCAAAAAATCGGCAATATTATCTTCATCTTCGCAATTAATGGAGATTCCCGCACCGGTTTCTTCCACTATTCTTTTTAGTGGCTTTGCCTGTGAAGTAATTACGGGTTTGCCTGCTGCGAAAAAATCAAATATTTTGTTGTGAATTGTATGATTATTAAATTCATTAATTTGATATGGAATTACCCCAATATCAATTTTTGAGAGCAAATCTTCCAATTCATTGAATTTATATTCAC
>CAZIXJ010000637.1:0-1950 GCA_964542835.1 uncultured Hyphomicrobiales bacterium | reverse complement strand
AGCCACAGCCACGGAGATTGCATGGGGGCATGCCCCCTTGTCTCAAGCGGAGATATAGATATATATGATGTGCTGGGGAATGTGGTTATATCCACTGAGGACACTGAGCGAAGCCGAAGTGCCGAAGTGGGCAATAACGGCTCTTTTTCAGGTTACTTCGACTACGCTCAGCAACCCATAAGAATTGACATTTCGCACCTCCCGAGAGGAGTCTATTTTGTGAGAGTTGGTGATAAGGTGGAGGAATTTGTGAAGGAATAATTTTGAAAATTTAAGAATTTTAGGAGTAGTCTAATGTTAAAATATTTTAAATATATAATGATAATATGTATAGTATTTTTATTGCCAAATAAGTCTGAGTCTTCTGCAACAACAATTGATTCATTAGCAGAAGTTACTGTGTTTTCAATAAAACCAATATATAGGAGTTATTTGACATTTGAAATGAAAAATCTTTGCCGAAATGCAGAAGAAATATTTTCAAATGAAAATGAAGTATTAATGTTCTTTAAAATGGGCGTAGTATCAATTGATATAAACAACAAAAATGTAGATTCGATTTTTGCTCTTAAATACAATGAATGGACTGATTCGATAATATCTTCATCAATGTCTTATCCAATTAGTTATACTCATATACAAAAAAAATCAGAGACCTATTCAATGGCACAGCATTACAAATCAACCAACAGATTCAATTATTTGATATCATATGACAGTGCAAGAAATTGGGATACTCTGTATCATAATGGTTACATTGAGTTTATTAATATGTATGATAAAAACAATTTTATTGGTATCAGCAGTAAACCTAATGACAGCAGCAGGTTTCACAAAGTATTTAAAACTAAGAATGCAATGCAAACTATTGATTCTTTAGATATGAGTGAAAAAATAAATATGGATAAAATAGCAAATCACTCCAAATTTGAAATAAAAGATGTACATTTTGGTAATGAAACAAATCACATTTATGTTCATTTTCTTGGAACTGATTATTCAGAAATAAATCCTGACAGCATACTAAAATATCAGTCTTATATGGCTAGCAGCACAGATAATGGTGAAAATTGGGAATTGATAGAATATCCGATTAATTTCAAACCCGTATTTCATTATAATTCAAATAAAATTATTAGAAATGATACATTATTTATTATTGGGAATCAATTTAGTAAAACTGATAATAACACAATTAGTAATACCGGATATATAAAATTATTGAAGCACGTAAAAAACTCTAATAAATTTGAATTAGCTTTTAAAGATACAAATCAACTGAATGTAGAAAAATTATCAAATATGAATAATAACTGGTTCATATCAAATATAAACGCACCTTTTCGTCCTGCTAATTTAATTTATTCAATTGATAATGGCAAGAATTGGAAAATTGCAAAAAATTCTGTTATACAAAGACAACAATTGATTACACAAATATCATTTATGAATGAAAACGAGTTTTTCTTTTATTCATATGATAAGGAATTATGCAGAGCAAAAATAAAGAATACTTCAAGCGTAAATGATTATGAATCAAATTCATTTTTCAGCATCCACCCAAATCCCGCATCGGATTATATAGAAATATCCTTTAGCAACAAAGGGCTTCAGCCCTTTGCAAATAGCGAGGAGTTCGCTATATATGATGTGCTTGGGGAAAGAGTAGCACAGACATTCTTGTCTGTGAAGTCCACCTCCGCCCCTTCGGGACACCTCCGCCAGCGGAGGACACAGCGGATTGATATTTCTCATCTGCCGAGAGGTGTGTATTTTGTGAGGATTGGGGAGAGAGTGGAGAAGTTTGTGAAGGAGTAATAAATTGTAGGGGGCGGGTTTTCCGCCCCGTATGAAATTGTAGAGACGAGGCGGTGCCTCGTCTTTTTGGCAATAGATTTGAAATCCAACTCTGTGGCTTTAAAGACGACCCACCGGGTCGTCTCTACAACG
>CAZIXJ010000636.1:0-1951 GCA_964542835.1 uncultured Hyphomicrobiales bacterium | reverse complement strand
CTGTTAGGGATTTTTTTTGCAATAATTCTGAATTCGAGTATATCACGGCGAGAATCGAAATTGATTGAAATTCAGTATAGCATAGTAATTGCAAGATTAACTGATTTCATTTATCCGTAAAGGAAATTCCAAATTTTTCATTTGATTTGCAATAAAATCATTTGAAAATGAAAAAAGCAGTTTTTATATATACTTATTACAAAAATATTCTTATATTTGAAGTTCATTTAAAATGTATGTTTAATTAAATTCTGATTTGTATGAAAAAAACAGTTCTATTATTCGTAGCTTTGGGAGTACTTATGATTTCCTGCGGAGAACAAGAAGAAACTTCTACCACAATTGGTGAAAACCCTTTTTTAGTGGAATGGGACACTCCTCACGGTACACCGCCGTTTGAAAAAATTAAAGATGAACATTATACTCCTGCTTTTGAAAGAGCAATAGCAGAGAAGAAAAAGGAAATACAGGATATTGCCGGTAATACCGAAGAGCCTACCTTTGAAAATACTATTGAAGCAATGGATTATTCAGGCGATATGCTTACAAAAGTAAGCGGCGTCTTCTTTAATCTTACTTCAGCACACACAAACGATAAATTACAGGAAATTTCCAAAGAATTTGCACCAAAATTATCTGCTCTTAATGATGATATCAATCTTAACGAAGACCTTTTCAAAAGAGTAAAAACTCTATATGATAAAAGGGATGAA
Organism: uncultured Hyphomicrobiales bacterium; assembly: GCA_964542835.1. Classification (GTDB taxonomy): domain Bacteria; phylum Bacteroidota; class Ignavibacteria; order Kapaibacteriales; family UBA2268; genus CAZIXJ01. The sequence continues at coordinate 1,238 of CAZIXJ010000636.1, read as the reverse complement.
CTTGGTCTTGATGGTGAGCAAATGATGCTTCTTGAAAAATACTATAAAGGTTTCGTAAGGGGTGGTGCTAACCTTGAAGATGACAAAAAAGAAAGATTCAGAAAAATTAATGAAGGACTTTCTCTTCTGACTCTTCAGTTTGGTGAAAACGTATTAAAAGAAACTAATAAATTCGAGATGGTAATTGACAATGAAGAAGATTTGGCGGGGCTTCCTGAATCCGTAAGAGCTGCTGCTAAAGAATCAGCATCAAAAGCCGGATATGAAGGTAAATGGCTTTTTACTATTCATAAGCCAAGCCTGATACCTTTCATTACATATTCTGATAAAAGAGAATTACGTGAAAAAATGCTTAAAGCATATAACAATGTAGGAAATAACGGTGATGAACTTGACAACAACGAAATAGCTTCCAAAATTGCAGCCCTTAGAGTAGAAAAAGCGAATATGCTCGGCTATGAAACACATGCTGATTTCGTACTCGAAGAGAATATGGCTAAAACTCCCGACAAGGTTTATGAATTATTAAATCAGCTCTGGGAGCCGTCACTTGAAAAAGCAAAAGCAGAAGCTAAAGAACTGCAAAAAATGATAGATGCAGAAGGGCATGACTATGAGCTTAAGCCTTGGGACTGGTGGTACTATGCCGAAAAATTAAGAAAACAAAAATACGACCTCGATGAAGAAGAGCTTCGCCCTTATTTTCAAATTGAAAACGTGAGAGACGGTGTATTCGATGTAGCTAATAAACTTTTCGGTATTACCTTTGAAGAGAGAAATGATATTTCCACATATCATGAAGAAGTAACCGTATTTGAAGTGAAAGATGCCGACGGCTCTCACATTGGTATTTTCTATACGGATTATCATCCGAGAGCAAGCAAGCGTGGCGGTGCATGGATGAATGCCTACCGCTCCCAGATGATAGATGAAAACGGCGAAAGAGTATCTCCGATTATCTGCAATGTTTGTAATTTTACCAAACCAACTGCAGATAAGCCTGCTCTTCTTACTTTTGAAGAAGTGGAAACTCTATTCCATGAATTCGGACACGGAATTCACGGCCTGCTTGCCGATACTAAATATCCAAGCCTAACAGGTACAAATGTAGCGAGAGATTTCGTAGAGCTTCCTTCTCAGATTATGGAGCACTGGGCTTCCGAACCTGAAGTATTAAAAATGTATGCAAAGCATTATGAAACAGGTGAGCCTATTCCTGATGAATTAATTTCAAAAAT
>CAZIXJ010000635.1:0-1958 GCA_964542835.1 uncultured Hyphomicrobiales bacterium | reverse complement strand
GTGAGTTTTATGAAATATACTAATATCTCTATTTTTGCAATAATATCTTATCATATTTTTTGTATCTATTATTAATTATCAATTCCAATGAATACATACCGCTGGCAAATTCTGATATATCGTAATAAAATTCGTATGCTCCTTTTGAGATTATTCCATCTTGTAAAATTGATTTTTTACCTACAAGGTCATATAACAAAATTTGAATGTCACTATCGTAAGTTATTTGCACCTGGACTTTTAACTCACCTGAACTCGGATTTGGATATGCAATTATTGCAAAATCATCAGCAAAATCATCAATAATTCTTGAATTTTCTGAAGGTGGGGAAAATTTCAAATACAATGTATCACTTGAGTACCTCTTACATACTTCACTGTAATATTCAATTATGACTACTTCTGTTTTGGGTGATTGAGCATGAACTTGGAACAGTAACTTTTTCAAGATATAATCTTCATTTTCAGGATTATAACTTACACTATCAATGAATACTTTATTAGTTTCATTTTCTTCATTTAATTTCATTCCTCCGGTATTCAAATTAACATAGTTTTTTGGAATAGTGATTTTTAATAAACCAATCGTATTTTTCTTTATTACTTCATCCTCAAAACCAACCATAACTTCAATTTGATTATTAGTGCTTACATTTATTGTATCTTTGTCTAAGTATATGGTTTGCTTTGGCTCAATCAAAACTTCAAACTCATGATATTGGCGACATCCGTATTCGTCGAAAATTAATACATTATAATTTCCCGTTTCTGTTATTGTTGTTTTGTTATCTCTATCGCCGTTTGACCACCAAAAACTTTTAAAATCGGGTAATTCAATAACAACACTGTCACATCCGTAATATTTTTCCGGTATTTGAATTGGCAATTCTGACCTCGGTGCTTCGTATTCAAACATCCAAGTTAATTCTTCCTTGCAGTTACCATCCTGATGAACCGAAGTTGTAAAGTACATATCTGTAATGGCAGAATCATTATAAACTTCATATTCCAAAATTATTTCCTGATTTATACCATTTAGCATTGGAGGAACAATTAATTTCCTAAACCAAAATTTATTATATCCTACGTGCTGATAAGAATTGTTTCTTATTTCATTCATTTGTGCAGGCATACCGTTTATTGTAATGCTGCTGTCTTTGATTCTCATACCGTCGGAGACAGTCTCAAATAGTTCAACAGAGTTTCCGTTTGGACTCAAATTTGAAATAGTCAGTCTTACTTTCAACGGTCTATTTTTACAGTCGGTTTGCACTATTTCTTTATCAATTGCGATTGGATTTATTCCGGGGAATATCTCAAATTCATTTTTACCAAGAGAGTTCATACATTCTTCAGGAAAATCTTTAATAAATGCCTTGTTAACAAGGTCTGTCATAAAATATGCACTATCGGTAACAACTGCATTAATATATAAATGTTTTTTATCTTCAATAAAATCAGCGTCAAATACATCTGTTGAAAGAACATTACCGTTCTGAGTAAAATCACCGCCTATGTATTGAAGACCTTTAGGCAAAGTGTCTATTACTGTCAAATCAATAACGTCATCAGAAATATCTTTCCACAACTCAATTGTATAACGAACCGTATCTCCTATGCAAGGGAACTGATTATCCAATGTCATATTTAAACTTACATATGGGTCTCGTATTATTATATCGTCAAAGAAAAATCTAATTGTTGGTGAATCAATCTGAAAAGAATCCAATGCAAATTTTATAGCATCAGAATAAAAAACTATATATTTAAAAGAACTGTCGTAAGTGAAAGATTTTTTGATGTGAGACCACTCATTTCTTTTTAATTGTGAATTATCAATAACTTGAATATTATCATAATTTTTATACATGTAAATACTATCCGTTGTATAAATCTCCTTATCAGGTGTATTTGTTAAGTATGTCAAACTATATACACTATCTTCTATCATTTCTTTT
>CAZIXJ010000634.1:0-1963 GCA_964542835.1 uncultured Hyphomicrobiales bacterium | reverse complement strand
TTAAATCTTTCCAAAGTTCATAGCGAAAACTTTCGTAATCAGGCCTTGCACCTTCAACTCTTGAAGCTCCCATAGGAAGAATTTTATTTATTGAATTGCTTTGTGGTTTTGGGGTGGTGTCATCATCTTTATCACAAGCGCTGAATAGCATTATGGATATTCCGAGAAATAATAATCTTACCGTTAATTTCATCTGTTTCTAATTAAATTTTTAACTGAAAATTGGGCATGTGAGTTTTAATTATGCTCATGTGTGTTAAGCTTTTTATCATGGATGTTTCATTATCATTTTTATGTTTTTACTAACCGAACGACAAATTTCTCATCATTCATTTTTAAAATCACAAAATAAATCCCTGGTGGACCTACCACCTGCGAATTAAAATACTCTATATCATTATATGTACTGCGTTGTACGACTTGCCCAAGTGTATTTGTTATTGTAAGCTCCACATTTTTATAATTTTTTCCTAAATCAACTTTGAAACTTCCATTATTGGGATTTGGATAAACAATAGGTTTAGATGACGATGATTCTTGAACTTCTTCTTCTACATTTAAAATTGGATTTTCGTTAACAATAACTGTATGAAACGTTGGTGTTGTGTTCATAGCGGTTGCAGGAAATCGAGTAGATCCAGATTCTATGTAATACTCAAAATCATCATTCTGTCCAGGAATAGTAAAAGTGTAATGTTGACGTGATGAGCTAGATGGATTTAAAGATGTAAATGCTCCTGTTCCAAATTGGCGATAATAAAGAATGGGAGAAGATAAATTCCCAACAAGGAAACATTTGACACTTATTTGAGTATTAGCATCAGCCATAGTTTCAGGGTGGACTACTTTAATGTGTTTTTCATTTCCAATATAATTGCTATTAGGATTTGCATTAACTGGAATTGTAAGTCCGCCTTCATTTTCAATTAACCAATTTGATTGATAATTTACCAATGCTTCCCAATCTAAGATATTTAAACTCATTATTTCACCAATATCACCAAGGCTTGTAGCTTTCTCTAAATGTAATTGAATTATTTCATCAAATATTGGAGCCATAGCTTGTCTCGCGGCTAAAACGCCGGACCAATTTTCATTTTCAAAAGCACTATTGAATTCATTTCTTTTCTCACCATATTGAGCTGTTAGACGGTATATCTTAAATGTTTTAAGAAAGTAATCAAATCTCTCCAAATTTCCTGCACCTGTTACTTGAGGTCTCATGTTCTCAAGATCATCAACAACAGTAAAGGCAAGCCATGAGCTCATAGAAGACCATGGAAGTACATTCGGTGAAATTGCAGCAGGTGCAGTGTTCAAATCATCAGCAAAAGGCTCTTCATGTGAAATCCAATAATTCAATGCCTGAATCACATTTGGATCTGGTGTATAGCCAGGATCTTCTGGATCTTCTGGAGGGGAAGGTTCTCCATTATTATCCAGTGCCGCAATATTTGTTATTGCAGTTGCTACAGTATTATCTGTTGATGAATTAACACCAAACATTTTTTCAAACCACGTTTCCCAGTAGTCACTTACCCATGTATTTAATGGTGGAACTGAACTAATATCTGTTGATGGAGGAGCAGAAGTAGTCCCATATGACCATACTAAATCTTTCATTGCCCCACTATTTGCACTTACAGCTCTTGTTCTCCAATGTTTTGCCAGCATTCCATTTGCATCTACACCTGGGTCGGCTGCTGCTACGATATCCCGGTAAATTCTGGGTAACCCCAATTGAGGTTGATTCAATCCCCAATCTTCTTCAAACCAGGTCGCTGCCCATTTTTTTCTATTTGGGTCTAATAGCCCAAGATTTCCTTCATCAGCCTCATCCCACAAAGCCATAAAAGGTGCTCCAACAGGTAAAGTAGCATCAAATTCCGTCGCGCTGTTAAATGAGCCAGTTTTCCAACCTGCCATAGCAATTTGGAATGGATTTCCTGTGCTTGTCAATGCA
>CAZIXJ010000633.1:0-1963 GCA_964542835.1 uncultured Hyphomicrobiales bacterium | reverse complement strand
TTGGTGTTTCAAGTGGTTTTGGAAAAGCTACTGCTATTGAGCTTGCCAAAGAAGGATATAATATTTATGGTGTTCATCTTGATATGGGTAAAAGAAAACATGAAGCTGAAGATTTTCGTAAATTTCTTGAAGAAATCGGAGTAAAAGCCAGATTCTTTAATACAAATGCTGCCGATGACGAAAAAAGAAAAGAAATTATCGAAGAAATAAAAAAAGAACATGAGAATGCCAATAGTAATGAACATGTTTTGAGAGTGTTAATTCATTCACTTGCTTTTGGGGCAATCAAGCCATTCTTTGATAAAAATCATGAAGAAATGCTTACCAAAAGACAAGTGGAAATGACTATGGACGTAATGGCAAATAGTCTTTTATATTGGGTGCAGGATTTATTTAAAGCTGATTTACTTGCTGCTAATTCCAGAATTTTTGCAATGACGAGCATCGGCTCTACGAGAGCAATGCAGAATTATGGAGTTATAGGGGCTGCCAAAGCTGCTCTCGAAGCATACATAAGACAAATTGCCGCAGAGCTTGCACCTTATAAAATTACTGCAAATGCAATTCATGCAGGGCTTACGGATACTCCTGCAGCAGCAAAGATTCCTGGCTTCAATAAAATGCTTGAAGTGGCTAAAGATCACAACCCATTCAATAGAAACACTTTACCACACGACGTAGCAAGAGCTATTTCAAAACTCGTAGATGAAAATTTTTACTGGATTACAGGCGATACAATCCACGTAGATGGGGGAGAGAGCATTATTAATTTCATTGAGAATTATTAGAGAACTTTTTATAATCTTGATAAAGTGCTGATTTTTTTTATTTCAGCACTTTTTTTTATTTCATAGCAATAAATGCTGCCATTCTTCCCGATTTTTCTTTATCTCTTCTGAATGAGTGATAATCATTATTCTTAATTGTGCAAACCTCTGATTTTTCAATGTTTTCCGGATTTATACCAATTTTGATTAAATCGTCATATATTTTTGCTCTGTTATCAAATAAGTATTTATTTTTCTTAATTTGCTTAACATAATCCGGGAAATACTTTGCTACATCATAGCCCACTTCATAAGTTTCACCTGAAGCACAGGGAGTAAGATATGCAAGAATGCTTTGAGGTTTAGAATTGAAATGTAATTTCATTTTTTCGATTGTTTTGGTTATGATTTTCTTTTTAGTTCCTCTCCAGCCTGAATGAACCGCTGCAATTGTATTATTTTCAATATCGAAAAGTAAAATACCAAGACAATCTGCAAGCAGTACATTAAGAAATATATTCTTCTTATTTGTAATCATTGCATCCGATTGATTATCGGAAGTTGTTTCATTATCAACTATTTGTACAATATCAGAATGTATCTGTTTTTGGAATTTCAAATTATTTAAATCCGTTTGCAAATAATCTGCAAGTATTTTTCTGTTATTATTCACTTCAAAATCACTCAATATTTCTCCTTTTGAAAGTGAAAACCCATATTTTGGAAACAAGTGTTTATTTATTTTTGTTACTCCCGAAACTATTCTGTTTTTCGGAAAAATATTTGGAGATAATATATCTAAATTCATTTAATTTCAATCATTTGTGGGATAAATTCATCTAATTGTAATTTATATTTAATACGCATAACATCTTTAATAGTTATTTCATATTTTATTGATTTAACATCATTTTTAATGAAATCAAGCAGCTTTATACTGGAATTACCTGTGAATCCAAAATGAATTTCTTTATAAGATGATTTCAAATAATTAGCAATACCATAATCCAAAACAGGATATTGGTGAGGGCTTCTGTCTATAGCAATTATGGAGATTTTATTATCATCTTCCTCAATTAATGCAACGAGATTCTTTCTCAGATAAATTCCGTTAGCATATTCGTCTTCGCTTTTTATGTCAGGTTGGATAATTAATATGGCAAATACTGATAAAGACAATCTGAATATAAAATGCC
>CAZIXJ010000632.1:0-1967 GCA_964542835.1 uncultured Hyphomicrobiales bacterium | reverse complement strand
TCATTATTATTATAAATAATTATTAATTTTAAAAATGTAAATAATTGTTTATATTTACATATGTTATTGTAGGGTAATTAATAAATTTATTGGGTTTAAAGTATAAATTAATGGACGTTAATATTTTAAGAATGGTTTTGGACAATACTTCCGAAGCATATGCTTATAACAAAGTAATTTTTGATTCAAACGGAAGTTTAGTAGATTTTGAAATACTGGAAACAAACAATCAATTTTTAGAATTATTTGGATTTGAGGACTATGATGTATCAGGTGTAAAAGCATCTGAACTGTTTCCTTCAGGTACTTTTGCCGAAAATGATGTGTTGGAAGTAATTGGCAAGTCGGCTTTTAAGAATGAATTTATGGAATTGAATCATTTTTTTGAAAGCCTCAATAAATGGTTTCACATTAAGGTATTTTCTGCTGAAAAAAATTATTTTGCTCTTTTAATTTCCGGTATTACAGTTAAAAAAGATGATTTGGAAAGAATAAGGCAAAGTGAGAGAGAATTAAAAAAGATAAATGACTTATCCTTTATTATAAATCAAATAAAAAATGAAGATGAACTGATAACTTTCGTTACTGATGCCATATCAAAAGAGTTGCCCGGCGAAATTGTTTTATTAAATACTACTGATGAAGATAATAAAAATCTGATATTGCGGCGAATATCAGGTATAAATGAGAATACTATTTCCAAAGTTCTGGAAAAAATAGGTTACACTCCTTATGGTAAGAAATATGTACTTACCGAAGAATTAAAAGAGATATACAAGTCTTCAACGCTACATAAATATGACGGTAATTTTTATGAATTTGCTGGCGGTAATATTTCCAAATATGTAGCATTTTCTCTTGAAACTTTAGTGGGAATTAACAGCATTTATACTATACCATTGAAAAGCCAGAAGATTCTTCTCGGTAATATTCATATTTTATTAAGGAAAAGGCAAAATATTTGCAATCCTGATTTGATACAGTCTTTAGCAGTATATACCGCTTCAGTGCTGCATCATTTGAAAACGAATAAAGCTCTGGAAATATCAAAAGAGCATTTCCTTAAAATTGGTGAAGGCTCGCTTGATGCTGTAATTATGATTGATGAAAATGGTAAGATTAATTACTGGAATCCTGCTGCCGAAAAAATGTTCGGATATAAATCAGATGAAGTAATCGGCAGAAATCCACATGAATTCCTGATGCCCGGTAAATATACTGATGTATTCTCAAAAGGTTGGGAGCATTTTAGGAAAACAGGAGACGGGGGCGCCGTAGGGAAGGTAGTTGAATTATCAGCCATAAAATCAAACGGAGAAGTTTTTCCCGTTGAAGTAGCATTGAACAATATTAAGTATGGTAACAAATACCGGGCTGTAGCCAATATTAGAGATATTACCGAAAGAAAAGAAGCTGAAAATGCTCTTAAAGCTGAAAGAGACCTTTTCTCTGCAGGACCTGTAATGACGATTGAGTGGATGCAAAAAGAGCATTGGCCCATAAAATATGTATCAACCAACGTAAAAGATATTCTTGGCTATACTGCTGAAGAGATGAAAGATGAAAATTTCAGATATACGGAGCTTATTCACCCCGATGATATTGAAAAAATTGCCAAAGAGGTAAGGTATTATATTGATAATCACATTAATACTTATGAGCAATCATATCGCCTGAGGCACAAAAATGGATACTACTACTGGTTTTATGATTTTACTAAAGTTATAAGAGATGATGATGATAAAGTTACTTCAATCCGCGGATATATGTTCGACCAGACACATTTTATTGAAACTAAAGCAGAAATTGAAGAGCAAAAGATAAGACTGGAAGGTATAATAAAAGGTACAAATGTTGGCACTTGGGAATGGAATGTGCAAACCGGTAAAACAATATTTAATGAAAGATGGGCTGAAATAATCGGTTATACTCTTGATGAACTCTCTCCAATCTCTATTGATACGTGG
>CAZIXJ010000631.1:0-1967 GCA_964542835.1 uncultured Hyphomicrobiales bacterium | reverse complement strand
AGATTTCTATATCATTAGCCAATGTAACTTTTTTGGATGTGTCAGATTTATTTACAAATAATCTTTTTATGGATTGATTTGTAGTACCATCTATTGAATCCTCCAAATCCTTGTTAAATTCGAGTATTCCGAAATCATTCTGATTATAGGTGCCGAAATTTATAAACTTACCACTTATGTGTATAGTAGAGGAATCAACGTTGGAATGAGTAAGTGAGCCGCCGTTATCGATTTCAATACCATTATTTATCTGAAAAACTGCACCTTCGGAAACATATATCTCTCCCCCGTTCTTCACAGTCATTATCTGGCTGTGCAAATCAGCGGCAATTATTATAAGCAATATGTATAGTATTTTTTTCAAATTATTTTTTATCTAATTATTAAAAAATGAAATTTCAACCCAATAGGCTCCATTCCATAATAGCATTAAAGTATCATTATTATTATATCTGTTTGTTCCTGTAATTTTTAAATTTGTATCAGTTGCATTAATATCAAAACGTCCATTTGGATCTGAATCCTCATCAAATTGTATAATCAATAATTGACCAGGATAAGAACCATCACCAAAAGACAAATCATAAGCAATTGGATTCGAAACTTCAACAATGTAATAAGAGCTTTTTTCTAAATCAGTAGTGGAAATTGTAGAATCAGAATAAATTGTTAAATACTCCGGCTCCAGAGCCACAGCCTTATTCATCTGCACAGCATCATCATATATTTTAATATTATCCGTAGAAGCCCACTCGGAATTAGTGCTGTCATAGTAAACAGTTTCACCCTGATTAGTCGCTGCCGGCAGTTGAGGCGGGTCTTCCCAGCTTAGGTTGCCGGTACCGTCATTAGTAAGTATTTGGTCGGCAGAACCTTGAGCAGAGGGTAAAGTGTAGTTAATATCAGTTGAAATATCACTTTGTTCAAAAACAGATGCATTGGAATTATCATTATCATAAATCTTTAAAGAATATCCGTTTCTAACCTCTAAGTCATTTTCAATTCTTACCAAACCTGAACCGGTAATTCTCATTCTTTCTGTATTGCTTGTAATAAATCTAACATCTATATTATTAGTTGTTCCAAGATACATATTACCTGTTGCGTTATTTCCATTTACATCCCAAAATGTCTTATTCTGCCAATTTAGGTTACCGAAGCCATCAGAAATTAAATAGGAATTTTCACCATCAACACCATCATCAGCGGGTAAAATATAATCAGCATTACCTGTCATTGCGGCATTCGGAGAAAAGGTAACTGAATAATCTGTAACACCCTGCTCTGAATAAATAGTAAGCTGACCGTCTTGTCCGTCTTTACCTGTTTGCAAAATATTTGCATTTGCAGTACCACTTACTTCAAGACTAAAACTTGGGCTTGCAGTACCAATTCCAAGTCTTGAATTGCCGCTGTCCCAGAAAAGATTATCAGAGCCGGCAAAAACACCGGAATTATTAAACTGAACATTGCCATTATTTCCGCCCGGAGTGCCTCCGCCACCGGAACCACCTACCGCTACCCAATCAGTACCGTTATAAACTTTTAATTCGTCATCAGTATCATCATAATAAATACTACCTCTTGATGCAGGCAAATGTTCATCGCCAGGGCTCAGAATCAGGCTGTCCAATGTTGCTTTTTCAGAAGAGATTGCCAATGCAGTTAAATCATTTGTTTCAAAATCTGCATTCAAATTAAGGAGGCTATTACCCGAATCCCATGTTAATTCAGTTAATCCTGAAATTGTATTTGCTCCATTCCAGAAAGCAATTTCACCTGATGTGGCTGTAATGCCCGAATAATTAGTACTATCTCCGGTAAGCATTCCGGTAATTGCACCTGTACCAAGACCACCGTTGGCAACTGGTAAAATATTATTAACATCGCTTGTTAAATCAATTTCATCAGACAAAACCGGTATCCAGTCCGGACTGCCTGCCGTACCTGAATTATAGTAGAAAAAT
>CAZIXJ010000630.1:0-1972 GCA_964542835.1 uncultured Hyphomicrobiales bacterium | reverse complement strand
CATTGAAATTGTGAGGGCTGTTGTTAGCATAGACGTATGGCGAGGAGAAGGCAAAAATATCTGCCAGTGGGTCAACGCTGAGGAACTGCCCCATATCAGGGTCGTAAATTCTCGCACCCATCGTAATGTAGCGGTTTTCATAGTCCAGTTGCTCGCCGTAGTAACCCATTCGCGGTTCTTCTCCGGCTGTGGTGTGGAGAGTGTCGCCATATGGATGCATTTGATAACTACGCAAACTCATATTCAACTTTGTTTTGATTTGGAAATTTGCGTGATGCATTCAAAATCTCCATCTCAACAACGTTGCCGTTTGCATCATAATCAAATATCATACCCGGCTTTTCCTCGTCAGTCTCGACTATGGCTTCATTGCTAAATATTACACTGATTACATCAGCCTCTTTATCATATTTAATTTTCATAATTTGCTCGAATATTTTTCAATTTTACTTGTTAAATATGCAGTTACTATCAAATTTGGTAACTTATCCGTATTAACGAATACTCTCAATAAAAATTCTTTTGAGTCAATCTCAACTAATGACTGATATACCTTTGGAATATCGGTATCAACAATTTCATCGGGATTTTCAATTACATTCATTACCAAATCCTGAGGAATTTTTCTTTTCCTTAATTTTTCAATTGCATGCTTTGAAAACTCGATATTCATATTCACATCGTTGTACATCAGTTAAAAAATAAAATTATAAAACTTTTTTCAAATTCCAAAATAATAATTAAATAATCCTTCTCGGGTGCTAAGCCCGAAGGGTCATTGAAATTGTGAGGGCTGTTGTTAGCATAGACGTATGGCGAGGAGAAAGCAAAGGCTCCCATACCGAAGCCTCTGCTTGTTCTATTCTCTATATTTTCATTTGTTATTTTGAAGGCTGATTTTCCTAATTAATAATGATTTAGTAATGATAACTTAAAGACAATGTACTATCTTCTTTATTAATTGAAATATTAATTCTAATGCTTCCAAATTTTTTTTCATTTTTCATCAATGAAGCAATAATTACATAGGAATCAAATTCCACAAAAATTTTATCATCCTCATATGTTTTTAAGTCATATTGCTCATTAAAAATTAAGTTATAATAATTGATATCTTTGAACTCTCTAACCATATAGCCTCTATCCTTATATATCTCATATAATTCTTCAATTTCAACTATATTTCTATGATAATTCTTCATATTTCTGATTTGGTTTATTAAATCATTATATTGTTCATTTGATAGTGCTATTGAAACATTGCCACCTTCACCATGAAAACTAACAGATACTTTATTTTTAATAATTTCTAATTCTCCATTTAATTCTAAATCAACGACTTTGATTATTTTAATTATTTTTGATTCATCAATTGGATAAGGTCTCGTCATTAGTTTTACAAATGCAATAAAAACTATTATGGGTATAGTTATAATTAATAATGTTATTATAAATATTTTTTTCGTTTTTTTCATTATTTTCCTCCTATTCTAGAATAACCATGAAAATAAAACGTAAATGGTGTGTATCCTAAACCAATTGGTTGATATCCATACGAAGATAAAAATGGTGTATATCCTATTGGAGCTGATACAACAATATGACCTATTGCAGTAACAATATTTCTTCCTGTAAAACCTTCATTCCATCTTATATCAAAATTAAAAGCATCTGTATTTGCTGATATAAAGCCATCTGGAATATAATCCATGTTGAATTCTCCATGTATCCACGCTCTGGAGTCTGTTAATGTATAATCAAATAAGTTAATCGATTGACTTTCGCTTATATTTAAGTAATCGAGCTTATAGGTTGAAAAATCAACGTGCATATCTTCACCATATCCAAATTTTGCATGAAAATAAACATCCATCATGCTCGGTCTGGTTCCATTATTCTTCTCACCGTAAATTATAACCTCTCCGGTAGTTCTATATGGATTACCATTTTCATCATAAGAAGTATGTGTGCC
>CAZIXJ010000629.1:0-1976 GCA_964542835.1 uncultured Hyphomicrobiales bacterium | reverse complement strand
CCCCCGATCCTGTAGGGATCGAATATTCTGCCAGAATCAAATGAACCGTTTTTCCAACCGCGAAGCGGTGACATTATTAGTGTGCCGGGCATGACATGATGCTAATAGGTGAGCAGGCGAAAGCGCCAGCAAGTCCTTAGGGGACCCACTGACGGGAACCCCATAGCCAGAGCCAATGGTGTTCCGGGTGACCGGAAATCAGAAGGAAGGCCGAGGCAAAGTCCAGATGTGGACGAACAGGAACTGGATAGTAGGCAGGGCAAGTCGGGAAAACGTGCTATAAAGCGAATAACCCCAAAAGTCAGTCGGAGGTTTGCCAAGTAAATCCAGCCGCATCGGATGCAAGTATGATGTCTTACCCCGGGAGATCTGTCCAAGATTCGGTAATCTATGGAATTACGGGAACGTGCAAAAATAGATCCGATAAGGACAGAAGTCAGCAGAAGGCATAGTACCGGTTGAGCAATCGAACGGGAAGGCCTGAATTTTTTAACCAAGGCAGAACGAATGAGATGAGTAAAGACAGTACCAAAAGGCCGAAAGTGACGCAGGAAGGCGTACAAGGCAACTTGTTTGCTTCCCACCGTCCCGGAAGTCGTCGTCCCAGTAGCGGAACTACTCGGGAAGCGGACCGGGCCCTTCTGTTTTCTCGTCTTGAACGACAACGAGCCTTGACCATAGGAATTATGGATAAAATTTCAAGTTATGAGTCCTTAGTAACAGCATTCAAGCAAGTCAGGCGCAACAAGGGCGCAGCGGGAATAGATGGAGTGACGATCGTAGAATACGAGTCAGAAATCAGCCACCGTATAAAACTGCTACACGAACGGTTAAAGTCAGGCAGGTACCGACCACAAGAGGTGAGGGGAATAAAAATAACCAAGCTTAGTGGAGGGTATCGGCAACTTGGCATACCGACGGTGGAAGACCGGATAGTGCAGCAGAGCATACAGATGGCACTACAACCCGTATTTGACCCCGAATTCAGTAAGGACAGCTATGGGTTCCGCCCCGGCCGGTCGACGAAGCAAGCCATAAAGCGAGCCAGCGATCACGTGAGGTCAGGGAAGAAATGGATAGTAGATATCGACATGAAAAGCTTTTTCGATGAGATTAACCACGACAGGCTAATAAGCCGGTTAGGTAAATCGATTACGGATAAGCGACTAGTCGACCTGATAGGACAGTACTTGCGTAGCGGAATAATGCTAGGCGGTCTGAACAGTCAGCGGAGGAAGGGGACGCCCCAAGGTGGCCCTCTTTCTCCTCTACTGTCAAACATAGTATTGGACGAACTGGATTGGGAGTTAGAGAAGCGCGGCTTGAGCTTTGCTCGTTACGCAGATGATTGCAATGTGTTTGTAAGAACGGAGCGATCAGCAAAGCGAGTGATGAACAGCCTGACAAAGTTCATAGAAACACGCTTGAAATTAAAAGTGAATAGACAGAAAAGTGGAGTAAGGCCCTGCAATGAGGTAAAATTCGTAGGGTACACGGTGGAACAGAACGGTAAGATCCGCATGGCAACCAAGAACCTAAAACGGCTGAAAAAGCGAGTGCGCGAATTAACTAAGCGCAACCGCGGCGTGCCATTTAGGGCAGTCATTGCGGAAGTAAATAAACTCGTTCAAGGCATCGGCGTGTACTATCGGCCATGTACTACCTGGTTGAGCATGTTTAGGGAACTGGATGGATGGATAAGGAACCGTCTGCGGTGTTATGCATTAAAACAACATCAAAGGCGCCACCCCACCTTCAGATTTCTGCATGGGCTAGGTATGCCTGTCCGGAGGGCTTGGAACGCAGTAATGTACTATTCATGGTGGGCAATGGCGAACCTTTCCGGAGTCCGAAAAGCAATGGGGAAAAGGTGGTTTGCCAAACAAGGCTTGAAATCCTTAAAAGTAGTCCAAAGTGGTTAACAGTTAAAGAAAACCGCCATGGTACGTAGGGCGTATGCCTGGTGGTGTGGGGGG
>CAZIXJ010000628.1:0-1980 GCA_964542835.1 uncultured Hyphomicrobiales bacterium | reverse complement strand
GTGTCTTGCCGCCGCCAAAGGCGGTTTGAAGTCGATGGATGGCCGGCGCCGTGTTATCCCCGGCAAGCCTGGCAAACACCTCGTTTAATACCATCTTGAAACCGTCAGTGGCGTAGGTGCCCTGGGTGAAAAATTGCTTGGCATCCGTGTATACGGGGTGAAGACCCTGCCGGTTTTCCTGATAGAATCTGATGACCTCGGCAAGGGATGCAGTAAAAATTTCAGGATTGAACGTGCCGGTTAAAATGTCTTCTCTGGGTTGGCAGGTATCTGTAATCTTTTGCATTGTGCCCCTCCCGGGTTTATGCGTCGCGCAGCGGACAAGAAAAACGCTTATGCACAAGCGTTTTGCGAAAAACAGCAAATAAATGATGTATACGAAATTACATGGTTATGAAATATTTGCCGTGTTCGTCAAGATGAATCTGGTAAAAAAGGAATTTACAGACTCAGAAATTGAGCATTTGGCAAGGAAATTCAAAATACTGTCGGAACCTTCCAGACTAAAAATACTTCGTACCTTATTTTCAGGAGAGAAGTGCGTAACTGACATAATTAATGAGACAGGTTTGCTGCAGGCTAATGTATCCAAACAATTGAGAATTTTGCATGAGAACAAGATACTGGAATCCCGCGCTCAGGGCTTACAGAGATTTTATAAAGTATATGACTATAACGTACTACAGATATGCAACGTGATTTGTTCTAATGAAGAGAAAATGCAACCTTTTATATGAAAAAAGCCCTGACAAAGATTATTTCTTTGACAAAAGCAATACTAATAGCCCTTATTACGGTATTTTATTCATTGCTGTCGTTAATTACGATATTTATGAATAAGCCTAAATGGTATTTTGCTCTTGCTACTTCGTGGTCATCTATGCTTTTACTCGTTTCAGGAATAAAAGTAAAAACAGAAGGCAAAGAAAAAATATCCGAACAAAGGTCGTGCATTTTTATTTCAAATCACAGTTCGCATTTTGATATACCCGTACTTTTATCATCTCTTAGCAATATGGTATCTCTGGTTTATAAAGAAGAGCTCGAGAAAATACCCGTATTTGGATATGCACTGGCAAAATCTCCTCATATCTCCATAAACAGAACTCATCCCAAAAAAGCAATAGAAAGCATAAACAATGCTGTAAAGCATCTCGAATCAGGTGCTTCGGTATTGATATTTCCTGAAGGCACGAGAAGCAGGGATGGAAAGATGGGTGAATTCAAAAGAGGGGCATTTATGGTGGCATCCCGCTCAGGCAAACCAATCGTACCGGTAAGCGTTTCCGGCACTTTTCCGCTACTGCCGAATAATGAATTCAATATACTTGGCGGGAAGGTAACGGTAAAAATCCATGACATAATTGATGATTACTCGATAGATAGCCCTGCAGATGAAAAAATGCTTATGAATAAAATAAAAAAAATTATTGAAAATGGCATAAAAAGTTAAAAAAATATTTTGCATAAAACAAAATAAACAGTTATATTTGTAACTCTGTTTTTGAGACAAACAAAAACAAGCTCGGGTAGCTCAGGTGGTAGAGCAGAGGACTGAAAATCCTCGTGTCGGCGGTTCAACTCCGTCCCCGAGCACTTCTGATAACATATAAGCCCTTGATAAATCAAGGGCTTTTGTTTTTTTGAAAAGAGACTCCAACGTACTTCCAACAGTATCTACAAACAAATACACTCATTACTTTACAATTACTTTGAAACGCCACTTAATTCAAGCACTATACTGCGCCGGAATATTCTGCTTTCAGATGTTTTGAAATTCTTTTTTCGAATTTGGTTATATTGACTAATGACAGAAACAGATTCTCTCAACAGCGATGAGAGTTTTTGTGATGACAATAACCAATACAGCGTAATCAGCTCCTTATTAACATTCCTGAAAGCATTTTCACGTGCCGAATTAATCAGAAGCAGTATTTTGCAAATTTTGTATTATTAATTTTTATTGATTTTTCATTGTAT
>CAZIXJ010000627.1:0-1994 GCA_964542835.1 uncultured Hyphomicrobiales bacterium | reverse complement strand
TGGAAATTGTAACAGGTAAAATTGTATTTCAATTCTAATATAGTGCGATTGAGACAAAAAAGAAAAATGGAATATACGGGAATTTAACAAATTTCAATTCTAATATAGTGCGATTGAGACCGTAAAAAATCTGTTATTGAAAGCCCTTCTGATACATTTCAATTCTAATATAGTGCGATTGAGACCTGAAGATGACAGGTATATGAGTTTAGTTACAAAGCAATTTCAATTCTAATATAGTGCGATTGAGACAAGCCATTTCTTCATCGGCTTCATCAGGGTCAGTAATTTCAATTCTAATATAGTGCGATTGAGACCATAAAAGGAACATTCCAAAGCTGAACATATGATACATTTCAATTCTAATATAGTGCGATTGAGACTGTTAATCACTCTGTCTTTTAAATCAAGAATTTCCATATTTCAATTCTAATATAGTGCGATTGAGACCTCCATTTTGCAAGTGAAGTTCGTCTCCATTCATTATTTCAATTCTAATATAGTGCGATTGAGACATAGCAATAGAGCTTGTATTAACTTCGGAAATGGGATTTCAATTCTAATATAGTGCGATTGAGACATGAATAAAGAACTTGATAAAATAACTAACAAATTAATTTCAATTCTAATATAGTGCGATTGAGACTTACTGTATTGAAAATATTAGTTACTCAAAAAGGACTATTTCAATTCTAATATAGTGCGATTGAGACCGCCGTCCCATAAGTATGCACCTACTGCTAATATAGATTTCAATTCTAATATAGTGCGATTGAGACACCTGCGGCGTCGGTATGTGTTCCGGGTTTAAAAATATTTCAATTCTAATATAGTGCGATTGAGACAAACAGGATTTTTTGCGATTATTCAAGATAAATGCATTTCAATTCTAATATAGTGCGATTGAGACTCATCAAGTTTGTAATGAGTTACAAGCGAAGGAATAATTTCAATTCTAATATAGTGCGATTGAGACACGATTGTCTCTGATAATGTTATTGCAGAATGGATATTTCAATTCTAATATAGTGCGATTGAGACATAGCACCTTCTCCGGTAAGAAGCCAAACAATGTTATTTCAATTCTAATATAGTGCGATTGAGACTGTAGTTTGTGAATTTTAATATTAGAGGTAAATTAATTTCAATTCTAATATAGTGCGATTGAGACAAATAAAAAAAGAATAAAAAAAGAATAAAAAAAGTTATTTCAATTCTAATATAGTGCGATTGAGACTTTTGTGAGTCCATAGGCAGGCTTTTCTCTACCCATATTTCAATTCTAATATAGTGCGATTGAGACATAACCACTTTCAAATTTCGTCCCATCTTCAAATGTATTTCAATTCTAATATAGTGCGATTGAGACTACAGAATTTCTTGTAGGCGTTGGCACTTTAAGATAATTTCAATTCTAATATAGTGCGATTGAGACCCGCTTCCAGTTCCTTTTTCTCTTTGATTACCTTTATTTCAATTCTAATATAGTGCGATTGAGACAGTCAATGACTACAAAAAGAAAGCTCAGTTGTTTAATTTCAATTCTAATATAGTGCGATTGAGACACTCACGATAGCAATTGTTACTTTTAGCAATTCACATTTCAATTCTAATATAGTGCGATTGAGACGCTTTCTCTGAGTTTGTTTAACAATTTATTATGCATATTTCAATTCTAATATAGTGCGATTGAGACATCCTGAAAATCCTTAACGGTCCAACCTTCAGATTTATTTCAATTCTAATATAGTGCGATTGAGACACAGAATTTCTTGTAGGCGTTGGCACTTTAAGATAATTTCAATTCTAATATAGTGCGATTGAGACCAATGAGCCGTCCGTCCTTTGCCTTATATCAATATTATTTCAATTCTAATATAGTGCGATTGAGACCCTCTATCCGTTTATCTTGCTCATCTTTCCAGGACTGATTTCAATTCTAATACTAAGTTGCGTTCTAAAAAGCAATAATAAGTTTGTAAAATATCAAAAAT
>CAZIXJ010000626.1:467-1995 GCA_964542835.1 uncultured Hyphomicrobiales bacterium | reverse complement strand
AACTAAACTTTTGTAAAAGAATAAAACTTTTTTTAAAAAAGCAAATATCTTTACATCCTTTAGTCACTTGTTTTTACCTTTTTTATTTATTTGTAAAATATTTGAAATACAACTTAGATAGTTTTACATCATTTTTCTGTTTAAGATGTCCCTCTAGAACTTGTTTAATTTGAGAGTATTTTGCTAATTTAGTTACGACAATATCTGATTGATTTTCAAGGAGCCACATGACATCCATTTTTTGATAATCAAAGGAGTCAGTATTTAAAACAAAATCATAGTAAGGGTAATATTCTGTAATTTCTTTAACTATAGAGGATTTAAAATGCTTTTCATTATTAAGCTTGATTAGAACTTCAACCAATTGATTTAAGTTTTTTCTCAAAGGATCATATATACCAGTATAAGGACTTTGAGTAAGAATACCTTTAACATACTTAAAACCCTTAAATTGATATAAATAATCATTAATATGGCTATTAGGGTCATCATTTACTTCTGCAATGATTGAATTATAAAATAGATTATAATTAAATCTTCTATTGAGTGAGTTATTTATTTCGCTTTTTAAAAGCTTTAGCAATTCTTTACTTAATATTTTAGGTAAAGCCTCTAAGAGACCAAACTGAGTGTTTTTTATTGCGTTTTTAATTAGTGAATTTGCAATAGATGTGTGATTTTTATCAAAAACAAAATCAGATATGGCAAGATATTTAACACAACTTTTTAATAAATATCCTTCTGATAATGATCTAGTTGAAAGTATTGTATCTATTAATTTCAGGACAACATTTTGATTAAAACAGTTAGGTTTGTTATGAAGAGGTAAAGCCAACAAAGTTAAATCATGACTATTGAAGTCTATTTCTTCAATAAAATATAAAATATTTTTTGAAAAGTTATCTAACTCAAAATTAAACTCCAAGCGTCCTAATAGAATACATATATTATTAAATACCTGCTTAATCTTTTTTCTGAGAAAGATATTTGGCGTTATATTATCAGGGCCAACAATTTTGGTACGAATAAAATCTATATTATTCTTTGAAAAGAAATTGGCAATAGCTTTTTCTAAGAAATTAATATTTGACTTATAAGGAATTTTTTTTACTTCATACTTATCAAAATATCTAAATAACTTATAAGAGTCGCAATGATGAATAGCTATTTGAACTAGAATATCGTTAAATTCTTCAAGATGTAAAGCATACTTTGTTTTCATTGAATATGACATAATAGCAGATTCAATTACTTTCTCAAAAAGCGTCGTTGTCTGCGGCGTATCATTAATAGCCATCCAATTTCCTTCAAAGAAATTTAGGTATTCAACAATTTTGGGTTCTATTCTATTTATTAGATGGAGAGTATCATTTAATACATTGCGTTGTTTGTAATCCTTTATTGTTAGGTAAATCTCATCAATTGATTTTGCATATGAATTAAATAAAGAATTATCAGCAACAGATCTCAATATTTCTTTTTTTTCATCATTTATATTCAATAAATCGACCTCATTTATTAAATCTGG
>CAZIXJ010000626.1:0-457 GCA_964542835.1 uncultured Hyphomicrobiales bacterium | reverse complement strand
AGATTGTTAATAGAAATGTATTTAAGGTTAAATTTTACAAAAAAAGAAATTGTCTCTTTTTTACTTTTTTTAGCTTCCTTGATTATATTATTCAATAGTTCTTTAGCATCTTGAAAGTATCCAAATTTTAATCTCACAAATGCAATTTCCATTAGCTGCCAAAGATCAGTAATCCCTTTTGAATTTTTTATCAATGAAAAGGCGTGATAGAAATCTAGCATATCCCAAGCAAGACCAGGACTTTTCTTATTATTTGATTTCTGCAAATTAATACTTACAGAAGAGCCATCAGAAATATTTGTAACTCTAAAAAATAAATTGTTGTTCAGAATGCGTATTATTTCATTTAGTTTTATATTGTTATTCTTTGACTTATTAAAAAGTTTCTGGTTCTTAACTGCAACCTTATCATTTATTTCCAGGTTATTGAAAAAAGACAAAACATCTTGATCATCGC
>CAZIXJ010000625.1:0-2000 GCA_964542835.1 uncultured Hyphomicrobiales bacterium | reverse complement strand
GCATGTTTGCCTCTTTTTGAAAAAAAGGGAAGCGAGCAGGGGGATTTTTATTTAAAGAGAGCTTATAACAAAAAACTCAAATCATCACCGGATGCAAACTCTTTACTTTCTTTATCAAATTCAAGAAAAATTGCTTTTTTATCACCTGTCAATTTAATATCATTATCGTGTATCTCAAGAGCTGTACCTTCTCTTAATCCAAGCACTTTCATTTCTTTATTTGCATGAAGAAATTCAATAAGTCTTTGTTCTCTTGTTTCACCGAAATGTCCTTGAATAGTTTTATCAGTAAAGTGAGGATTAATCTGAAAAGGAATAAGATTCAGTGCATCAAATGAACGAGGCATTATTATTGGCATATCATTTGTGGTTTTTATTGATGGGCATGCCAGATTAGCCCCGGCACTCCAGCCGGTGTATTTTGCTCCGTTATGTACTCTGTCTCTTATAGCATCTCTCAAATCATTACAATAGATGTGGGATAAAAGATGAAAAGTATTCCCCCCGCCTACTGCAAAAGCGTCAGCATTTTCAACAGCTTTTTTGGGGTTTTTCTCATTATGTATAGATTTTAATTCAAGTCCGATTGAATTAAAATATTTTTTTACTTTTTCAAAATATTCATCAAAAGAGAAACTCACACCTGCATAAGGTATGAATAAAATTTCTTCTCCGTCAAAATAATTTCCGAACATTTCTTTAGCATGTTCCAGATAACCATATCCCTGAGTTGTGGAATTGCTCAATAATAATAAATTTCTTTTTGGCATACATTATTTCCTTTTTTTATTAAAAAATATAATTTAGTTTTTTTACTTATTGAATATAAGTAAAAAAAATCGCTATTAAATAAATAGCGAAATTGATTTAATAATATTTTCTAACTATTTAACAACAAGAAAACAAAAAATATTCTAAAAAGTATAAAAATATTATTTATTATCTGTTTACATTTGAGGCTAAACATTGAAATTCGGAAATGCAAATCCTCCGTCTTGCTTCGCAAGCCACCTCTGCTTGCATCCCGACGTGTCGGGGCTTTGGAAAAGGAGGAAATTACTTTCTCCCTTTTTTAAAAGGGAGACGTTTATTAAAATCTGAAAGATTTTGATAAACAGAGGGATTTTTTCAATTTTATGGAAATTCTTTACAATAATCGAAAGTGAGTACAGTTCGCCCAGTACCCTGTACCCTGTACCCTGTACCCGCTATAAATCCAAAGTTTTATTAATTCATTCATAATTTCAACAATAGTATTATAAAGCCCTTTAATACAAAGATAAAACGCAAAATTGAATTATGCAAGGAGAAAATTAAAATAATTTTTATAAAACAAAAATTTATTTTTTGCGTTTTATAAATTACATCTCAAATAATATAAAGTGGAAATATGGATAGCATGGAATTATTGGATGAAGTGAGCAAATTGCCCGTAGAAAACAGGTTGAACCTGATAGAAAAAACGTTGCTTTCCATTAAGCAGGAACTAAATGATTATCAGTTGGAAAATGCTGCGGAGCAGTTATTTGATGAATATTCAAATAATCCTTCATTAACAGAATTTACTAATATTGATTTTGAAGATTTTTATGAAGCAAAATGAAATATGGCTGATTAATTTAGACCCTGCTATTGGTGCTGAAATAAAGAAGAGTCGACCGGCAATCATTGTTAGCGATGATGCTATGGGAAAGCTACCGCTAAAAGTAATAGTGCCAATTACTGACTGGAAAGACAAATTTTCAGTAGCTCCGTGGATGATTAAAATTATGCCTGATAATAATACCGGTTTATATAAAATTTCATCAGCCGATTGTTTTCAAATTCGTTCAGTTTCAGAAAACAGATTCATTAAAAGAATCGGTACGATTTCAACTGTTCAATCTCAACAAATCAAATCCGCTATGAGAAAAGTGCTAACTATAGATATTTAGTTACATCGTTTTTGAATATACTTACATGCAATCATAGTCAGCACCTCCTGATATTGTGAGAGAAAT
>CAZIXJ010000624.1:0-2001 GCA_964542835.1 uncultured Hyphomicrobiales bacterium | reverse complement strand
TCTGTTTTTGTCTGACTTTATCTGCTCAAATACATTAAATATGGAAGACAATTTATCTTCACTTAAACCTATTCCTGTATCATTTACGTAAATAGCAAGAGTGCTTTCATAAACTGAATATCCAAAATTAATATGCCCCAGATTAGTAAATTTAATAGCATTATCTAATACAGAACGCAGCATTTTTGTGATTATCTCTCCATCGGATGTGATTACTAAGTCTTCGGCATCTTCAATATTCTCAAAGATTAAATCCAGAGATTTTTCTTCTGCTTTAGGAAGAAACTCATCATAAACTGTGAGAAATAAATTTCTCATATTTAATTTTTTCAGATTTACTATGTATTGTCCGCTCAATATTTTTGATATATCCACTAAATTTTCTATAGTAGATATTAATCTGTTGCTGCTGGAAATCATAATATCATAGTATTGTTTTATTTCAGGATTGTCTGATATTTCAGAAACTAATTGTGCAAAACCGATAATACCGTTAAGCGGTGTTCTGATTTCGTGAGAAAGATTATTCAGAAAAGCTTCTTTCATTTTATCGCTCTGCCGGGCTTTTTCGAGAGCCTCTTCCAGATTTTTGTTCATATCTACCCAGTCTGTAATATCTCTTACTATAGAAAGAGTATGCTCATCATCAATATATACCATCCTTGAGTCGAAAGTTCTCTCAATATCGAAAAGTTTACTCGTATATTTATAATTTACTGTTTGTTTGAATTTCAAAACTATTTGAATTTTTTCTGATGTAAGTTCCGCAAGATTTTCCGGCAGAACCTCAATTACGTTTTTATAAAGAAAATCTTCAGGCTTACTGAAAAGATAAATATCATTATTTGTGTGAAAATCAATAAAGTTTCCTTTTTTATCGAACATAAACATCATATCAGGCATAGCTTTGAGAATTGCATCTTTTTTCTTTTCGCTCTCAGCAATTTTTTTCCTTGATGCATCCAAATCCAGATTTCTATTTCTGAGAACATCATTCAATTCAAGGAGCTGGTCGTTATTATCTTTTAGTTTTTTTTGTAATTCTTTTTCGTCGGTAATATCTTCACCAATTTTAATATAGTTGGTGATATTCCCTGTTTCATTTACCACAGGAGAAATCCATGCTTTTTCCCAGTATTTTTCTCCGTCCTTTTTTAAATTGAGAAATTCTCCGTGCCAGACATTTCCTGAAGAGACAGCATCCCAGAGATTTTCGTAAAATTCTTCATTATGATACCCGGATTTTAATATACTTGGATTTTTTCCAATTGCTTCATCAGATTTGTAGCCCGTAAGAGCAGAGAATCGTGGATTTACATATTCAATTACTCCGTTGGTATCTGTAATTACTAATGTAGTAGGAGTTTGGTTGATTGCTGTTTCGTAAAGACTGAGTTTTTTTATATATTTTTTTGTTTCTGTTATATCCCGGCAAATTACATAGGCTTTTATGTAATTTCCATCCTTATCATATATAAATCTGGAATGGTCTTCACGCCAAATATAATCGCCGTTTTTATGTTTGAAACGGTAATTATATTTTAGAGAATCTTTTTTATTATCAATTGCGTCATATATTACACCAAATGTTCTTTCTATATCATTCGGATGAACTACGTTTGCTATTTCATCAGGTGTTTTGGGTATTTCATCAAAATTTGAATATCCAAACAAATTAAGAAAAGAAGGGGATGCATAAATAATATTAAAATAATCGAAAACAATAAAACCATCCGTTGAGTTCTCTGCGAGCATTTCGAGCTGAGATTTCATTGCATTGAGTTCACTGATGCGTTTTTCTTCTCTTCTCTTATCCTCATTAATATTTGTAACTGTGCCGATTATGTATTTTCCATCTTTCCCACTTTCTGATAATTTTCCTACATCTCTGAACCAGATATATTGATTGTCGGAATTCTTAATTCTGTAATCTACAAAATATGTATCGGATTTCCCTTCGAGCAAATCTCTCATACTCTGCATAGCTTTTTCATAATCATC
>CAZIXJ010000623.1:0-2002 GCA_964542835.1 uncultured Hyphomicrobiales bacterium | reverse complement strand
ATAGTTAGAAAATCAACGATTGTTTTTTTCATCCTCAAAAAATATCAAAAATGAAAGTCCATCTAACTTTGTCTCTTTTACTCATTGGCATGACCTTTTTGCAGTCGCAAGACGAAACGATTCAACTCGATTTTGTGGAAAATGAGCCCATATGGCGGCACGTGTTTTCTGATACGACTTTCGAAGAGATTTCAGGTCAGCCTTATTGGACAAAACATTCATCTCTAGATTTTCATATTATTGAGCGACAAGGGGACAATTTATATACTTTGGCATCTTCCGAAACCCCCCGCCAGTTTCCGGATTTATATGGATTTGTGCTGGAAAAAATAGACATCCATTCTGGCGAAATATTGTGGAAGCACCACAATACACAGTATAACGGTGGGAATCAAGATTTTTATAAGCGGATACATTTTACCGACAATGGAGATGTAGATTTAATAGGAGTAGAACCTTATCAAATGGATGATGAGGGCGGGAATTGGAGCTTAGGTGCCTACTTTTCACAGTCTATTCGAAAAGTAATAGGCCAGGAGCGAGGAGAAATCGTAAATGTTGTTCGCGATACAAGTAAAATATATCAGTATAAACTGCCCGCCATAAATTTCCATCAATTTTCCCTTTTCCCGGACTCCCTGTATTTATCTGCTACAATGGAGATAGAAAATCCAGGCCCACCAGGAGAACCCATATACAATTATGGCCCTTCTTATCAACTTCGCGATAAAAATTTTGATGTGATTGATTCGGTAAGGTTTCAGTTTGATTTTGAAAACCTGGATATTTTTTCCATTCATCAGGGCCCCTTCATGAGAAGACTCAATGATAATACTATCGTTGCTTTAGCTTACAGGGATCGATATGATTCATGGGAAAATAAGGGCCAGCAATTGATGTGGATTGATATATCAGATCCCTATGACATAAAAAAGGAACGCATCTTAGACTTAAAAGATTTGGTTCCCAACTCCAAAGAGAGTTTTTTCTCATTGGGTTTCACCTGTCTCAATAATACCATCTTCTTGAGTCATCGACACCCTAATTTTGATTTAGAGAAAAATGCTGCTTATATATTATGGCTTTCAGAGGAGGGAGAGGTGAAGACCTTTATTGATGATCCCTATTATGAAGATCATCTATACCAACATACGGATATCTTTTACGCTTCAGAGGATTATGCATATTTATATGCTTTTCCATCTTATACGGGAAGAATGGGGTATGATATTATCAAGATCGAAGAGGGAGTTGACACCATTGAATATACCTCTTCAATTACAGTCACCAATCAGGGAGTTGAGTTTGCCATTACCGAATACTCTGTATATGATGATGGATATGTTGTATTCGGCGGTTTGGTGGTTGGGTCCGGGCAAAAGGAAAAAACCTCGGATCAGCTATTTTGTTTTCGAGCGGAAGATTTAGGCATGGACCTCGACCTTACATCCAGCGTAGATAATCGCCCAGGCCAAGAGCTAAAGGTTTATCCCAATCCGTTCTCTAATCGAATCACCTTGGATTGTACGAACTGCAAAAGGGATGGTTACATTCGAATACTTACCGCCGACGGAATAGAAGTATTGAGCCGAAAATGGAGAGGCCCCAAGATGCAAATTGATCTTGGCCCGCGGCCGGATGGTCTTTATATCGTTCAATTTTTTGATGATGACCAAAACTTCCTTGGTGCCAAAAAAATAATTAAGGGGAATTCTCATGATTAGAAATGGAGAGATCAAAGTTTTTTCCCAATACGGAATCAGCTGGTGTGCTTCCACGCTCTCATATCCTGTTTCATTTGCGAAATGGGAAATATTTTGAAATTGCCTAAGAGTGGGAAAGATTACGGCAAACCCCCGCCGGAAATTCCGGGGTTGATGTGAGAGGAATTTGGTGGTTAATAAAAAATTATTATATTTGAGTATTAATTAACATAAATTTAGAGAAAATGCAACACGCAACACGCAACACGCAACACGCATTAACATCGCAAATGTGTCCC
>CAZIXJ010000622.1:0-2003 GCA_964542835.1 uncultured Hyphomicrobiales bacterium | reverse complement strand
GAATGTCTGACCTACTATAAATCAATCACTTAGCAGCACACAGACATATCTGTCTTTTCTCAAATTCAATATTTATTAATCATCCTCAAGCGAGCTTGCGAGCAGGGGAATTATTTATTGCAAACCAATACTCCGTATTTTATCAGATAATTTTCACTTTCAGCTTACTCAGTTTTTATCTTTAGATTGAAAGCAAGAGTTGATGAGTGCCGCACATAATTTGGAGCAGTTTCCTGCCAAAATCAAACATCCAATTCTGCAAAAGTAAGAATTTTTTAAAATATGTCTTGTTTTATAAGAAAAATATTTTTATTTTGTCTGGGCGTTATTTCATATTAAATATTTTAATGTTAAGGGGGTTGGGTTATGAAAAAGTATTTACCTTTTAAAGAAATATTGAAAAATTTAACTGCTCCCTTATTGCTATATATTCTTGTAGCAATTGCTTTTTGGATGTTTGCTCTTCCTATCCTGAAAAACAGCATCCTCGATGAGAAAAAAAATCAAATAAAAAGCATCTCAGAATTTTCTGAAAGCCTCGTAGAGCATTACTATGAAAGATACATGTCCGGTGAATTATCTGAGCAGGAAGCTAAAGAAAGAGTAACAAGCAGACTGAATGAATTACGATATGGTAACGAAGGAAAAGATTACATCTGGATACTATCTACAAATGGCACTGTGCTTATGCATCCTTATCTGAAAGAGCTTGTAGGGAAGAGTATTCACTCGGGCAATCTCGGCACCAGGGCTGAGACACTTCAAAATATGATAGATTTGGCAAATAATCAAAAATCCGGCTTTCTTGAATATGACTGGGAATATTACGGCTCTGATGAAACAAAGCATAAAATATCCTATATGATACTTTTCGAGCACTGGAGCTGGATAATCGGTACGGGAGTCTATATTAATCATGCCGAGGAATATATTGCCAGTGTCTCAGCTTATGCGAATACAGTATTTATTTTATTCGGTGTATTAATACTCGCAGTAACAATAATAATATCTCATAACAACCTCAAAAACTTAAAAAATATTACAAAAATGAATGATGAACTTTCCGAAGCATATTCCAATCTGGATATTACTCTTAATTCCATCGGAGATGCTGTGATTTCTACTGATATTAACGGGAACGTAGTGAAAATGAATCCGATAGCTTCTGAACTTACAGGCTGGAAAGAACAGGACGCAAACGGAAGAAAGCTAACTGATGTATTTCATATCATTAATTCCATAACTGGAACTAAAGCGGAAAATCCTGTGGATAAAGTTTTGAAAGAAGGCATTACAGTAGGTCTTGCAAATCACACAGCATTAATCTCCAAAAATGGTAACGAGTATCAGATAGCCGATTCCGCCGCTCCAATAAAAGGAAAAGACAATACTATAAAAGGGGTAGTGCTTGTATTCAGAGACGTTACAGAAGAATATGCAATGCAGGAAGCTCTCAACAGAAACAGAGAAATGCTTAATGCTGCTTCAAATAATCTCGACGGTATTATATACGTAATAAACAAAGACCTGAAATTCACTCTTTCGAGAGGTAAGCAGCTAAAAGAAATTGGTCTGGAACAGGATGAAGTCGTAGGTATGTCATTATTCGACTTTTTTCAGACTAAAGATGAAAATCATCCCGAAATTTTGAAGCATAAAGATTGCCTAAAAGGAAAAACCTTTAGCTACAGAGTAGAAAACTCAGGCAGAGTGTTTTTCGTTACCTTATCACCTATAAGAGATAATGCCGGCAATATTGATTCTCTCGTAGGTATTGCATCTGATATTACCGAACTTGAAGAATATCAACAAAAAGTAATAGAAAGCGAGCATAAATATAAGTTACTTGTAGAAAATCAGACTGACCTCGTAGTAAAAGTAGATTTGCTGGGGCGATTCGAATTTGTAAGCCAAAGCTACTGTAATACATTCGGAAAAACCGAAGAGGTTCGTCGATTACCGAAGACGGTCCCTGGGAGCGAAAGGTCGAGATCAACAACGGC
>CAZIXJ010000621.1:0-2011 GCA_964542835.1 uncultured Hyphomicrobiales bacterium | reverse complement strand
GCTTTTAGAAACAATGGCAAGAAGTGTTTTGTATAGTCATTCATTGTTAAAAGAAGGGAGTAAATATTTTGAAAACTTATATATGAGAGATGAAGTTAATAGTATTCTTAATGAAAAAAAAATATATTTACCAAATTTCATCAAAATAAATGATCAAGTTCAAAAAACTATGATAC
The DNA here is from genome assembly GCA_964542835.1 of uncultured Hyphomicrobiales bacterium. Lineage (GTDB taxonomy): Bacteria > Bacteroidota > Ignavibacteria > Kapaibacteriales > UBA2268 > CAZIXJ01. Next base: position 1,835 of record CAZIXJ010000621.1, on the reverse strand, counting down.
GTGACAATTGGAATGTTACAACATTTGTTAAAAATATTGGCAATATTAAGAGTTTAACTTTTAATAAACCAATTGTTTTTATTGGTGCAAAGAACAGAGGATATGCTAAAAACCTAAATAAAGACAATGTAAAAATACTTGGCAGTAAAACAGACAGGTTTTTAAATTCATTTTTAAAAACTTACAAACAAATGCACGCAGAAGAAATTGATGAAGTAAATGTAGTTGATTGGTTTGTTTCAAGACTTATTGTCAATCCTAATTTCATATATGGACAAAATGATGCAACTGATGAAGTGATTTTAGTTTGTAAATTATTACAGGAACTCGAGCCTAATAAATTGAAGAATTTGATAACAAATAATAACTCTCACGGTTATAAAATCGATATTGGCTTTCGCGAAGGGAAACTAGAATTTTCAAAAATTCCATTTGAAAAATTATCAACAGGATATATTTCAATAATTAAAATATTTCAGGACATTGTTGATGGATATAGTTCTTGGAGATTAGATGATAATGATGATTTATCCAATACGGAAGGTATAGTCTTTATTGATGAAATTGAAGCACATCTTCATCCAAGGTGGGAACAAAGTATTATACCATTTTTGAAAAAACATTTTCCCAAAACAACTTTTTATATTGCAACACACTCTCCATTAGTTATATCGACTACGGAAGAAGGTGAATCATACGAACTTATAAGAGAAGATAATAATATTGAAGCGAGAGAACTGGGGAGTCCCAAATCATGGTATTTAGCTGATATTTATTCAGATGCTTTTCATGTTAATTATAATGAAGAATTTGATAAAGCTCAGGAAGATATTATAAAACTTACTGCTGACTATTCAAAACTTGTTAAAGAATTTACACGAGATAAGGATATGAGTAAAAAGGACGAAATAACTGATTTATACAATAAACTTAATAATATTATGGCAGATAATGATCCCAGAAGAAATGCTATTGATAATTTAAAAAAACTTGTTGTATAGAGGTTTTTTATGAAGCAACTAAAAAGAATAAATGAACCTGATTCATTTTTCAAAAGTGATATAAAAATTGATTTTTACAAGAAACTAAGAGATAAAAACGGAAAGATCAGAACCAGATGGAATTTGCCTAATTATCGAAATGAAATAAGACAAGTTTTAATTGAAACATCAGCAGGTGAATGTGCATTTTGTGGAAAAAAAGTAAATAATGATGATTTTGATATTGAGCATTACCTGCCAAAAGAATATTTTCCCTATTTATCTTATTATTTTGATAATTATTTATGTTCCTGTAAATCCTGTAATCAAAATAAAAAGAAATCATATTTTCCAAAATCTTTAGAAAATATAAAAGAAAAACTGGGTGATCCGATACTGAAAGATAAAATTGAGAATATTATACCCTATAACAGAAAAAAAATTTTAAAGGAAACAACTGACAGAATTATTGAACCGACATTTGATAAAATAAATGAACATCTTGAATTTGAGCCGTTGAGCTGTAATTATTTAATTGTAAACCAAAGCAATATCGGATATGAAACAAATAAAATGTTTTTCGACCACAGAGAATTTGTTAGCCGACTTCAAAAAATAAGTGAACAGGTTTTAAAAGAAATCAATTCCGGGACACCAAAAGAAATAATATTACAATGGGCAGAGATATTAGGATACAGTTTTTACATCGAAAAGTTGTATGATTTTTGGATTGCATTCAAACAATAAATTATAAATATCTAAGGAAATCAAATAATGGATCACGTTGTATATCTTGATGCAAAAGCAAATGAATTTGAAAAACTGCTAAATGCCAGTAAATCTATGATTATTCGC
>CAZIXJ010000620.1:1359-2012 GCA_964542835.1 uncultured Hyphomicrobiales bacterium | reverse complement strand
TAAAAGCAAGTATCTATACCAAAGGCGGATATATCTTAAAGAATAATACAAGATGGGCTTTAAGAGATGTTTTCAAAGGTGATGTAAATCTGGAATATGGCAAGACCCGTAATTCACTCGATGAAGACTGGAAAAATAATTATAAAATCGGACTGAGGCACGACCATACACTTTCTCCTACAGCACGTATTAACGCAAATATTGACTTTATGTCTCAGGATTTTAATCGCAATACATCAATGCAAAGTATGCAGAGAATTCAGCAGACTGCTTCTTCGAGAGCATCTTATTCCAAAACATTTCAGAATAAATCCAATTTCAGTATATCATATGACAGAAATCAGAATATAATTGATGATACTTACAATCAGTCTATACCGATTTCATATTCTCTTCCCAGTTATAAGCCATTGCAAAACATAAAGTCCTTGCCAAGATGGTTACAGAATTTTCAGTCGAGATATGCAGTTAATGCAAAATATTCAAATTCCAAAAGTATAGAAACAGAGAGAATTGATATTGGATTTGACTCAAGTTATGTAGATACAACTTTTGCATATGATGAAAGCCGAAGAATCGAACACAGACCTTCTATATCAGTTTCTCCCAAATTAGGATATTTTACTGTTTCTCCGAGCGTTTCTTTTTCTGCT
>CAZIXJ010000620.1:0-1349 GCA_964542835.1 uncultured Hyphomicrobiales bacterium | reverse complement strand
AATTATTTCAGAAGATTAACTCGATATATGAACCCTGAGGATTCCTCGATGGTAAATACGTTTGAAAACGGCTTTTTTACTGAATATAATTTTTCAGTGGGTTTAAGAACATCAACAAAAATATTTGGAATATTTGATAATAAGCAAAGACTTTTTGGATTTATAAAACCTTCGGTATTTGGAATAGAAGCTGCAAGGCATACTTACGAGCCGAGCATTTCATATAATTTCTCTCCTGATTTGTCAGGTGAGGAATATGGATTTTATGATACTTATTATGATTATGCTGCTGAAGAAGAAAGAAGATATTCAAGATATGCCGAAGATGGCGGCGGACTTGCATCAAGCTCACTTTCTCAAAGAATTTCCTATTCAGATAACCACACATTTGAAGTAAAAATTCCTCAGGGAGATACACTTCCCGCTGAAAATTTAGAGCTTCTGAGAATGAATTTATCCACGAATTATAATATGTCAGCAGATTCACTTAATCTTGCTGACCTTCAGGTCGGATTTCGTTCCAAAGCATTGGAAATATTGGAGTTTAACGGCAGTGCAAGTTTCACACCCTATAATCAGATTAAAGTTCTTACTATTGATCCGCGAACAGGACGAAAGAATGAAACTTATAAAAAAGTTAACTCGCTAAGAATAAGCGAGGGTAAATCACTTTACAGACTGACTAATTTTAGAATTAATTTATCAACAAGTTATTCATCCTCAAAAAGAGGAAGGAAATCCGTAACAGGCTCTTCCGGAAGACAAACTACATCAAATGCAGAACAGGACACAGTATCTGAAGAAATGGAAGAGAGTTCACTCGGTAAAAGATTTGAAATCGGCAACAAAAAAGATGAGAATCCCGATTTCTTCGGTGAATTTCATCCCGGTTATTCTCCGGTGAAATTTCCTTGGAGCATTAATGTGGGTGTGGAGTATTCCTATACTCAGCCAAATATAACTATGGATTCCAAGAGCGAAAACTTATATTTAAGATTATCGGGTAATTTCAAATTAACTGATTCATGGAATATTAATTTCAATACAGGTTTTGATGTGCTGGAGCAGGAGCTGCGTTCTCCAAACATCAATATTTCCAAACAAATTGGATGCGACTGGGAATTTATTCTGAACTGGACTCCATTAGGTCCTAACAGAGGGTTTTACGCCAAATTCGGAATATCTGTACCTCAGCTTCAGGATTTGAAACTTGAGAAGAGAAACAATCCTTTGGTTAGATAAGTTGTTGATAATCAAAGAAAACCTTTCCGAATACCGGCAATCCAAAACTTCACTTTTACAGGCAAATCCTCTGTGTTTACCGATAAAATCGGCACAGGTGGGAATCA
>CAZIXJ010000619.1:0-2020 GCA_964542835.1 uncultured Hyphomicrobiales bacterium | reverse complement strand
ATAAAATTAAATCCAATTATTTTAAATTGAAAGATACTTTTCAGAAACATTATAAAAATACAAAAATTCACTATTCCGTAAAAGCCAACAGCAATTTAAGCGTAATCAAGCTTTTCAATGAGCTTGGGTCAGGCGTTGATTGCAGTTCACCTATTGAAATACTTCTTGCCGAAAAAGCAGGATTAAGCCATGATAAAATTTTATATACTGGAAATTACGAAAGTCCTGATGATTTCAGAGCTTTAAGAGGTAAAAACGTAAAGCTTAATCTTGATGATATTAACAGTTTTCACAGGTTGATTAAAATTTACACTCCTAATCAGATTGCTTTCAGAATTAATCCCGGTATCGGCAGGGGCGGTTATGAAGGAATTACCACAGCAGGCACGGATGCTAAATTCGGTGTGCCATACGAAAGAGCTTATGATGCATACAAACTTGCTATGCAGTCGGGTATTGAGAATTTTGGTATCCATATGATGACCGGTTCTAATAATCTTGAGCCATATTATTTTGCCGAAGTTGTGGAAAAATTGATGAAAATTGCAGGCTATATTTTCGGCAAACTTGGAATAAAACCCCGTTATATTGATATTGGTGGCGGAATGGGAATACCTTATGAGCATGATGAGGAAGAGCTTAACGTAGAGCTTATGGCTGAAATGGTTACGGATATTTTCAAGGAAAAATGTGCCAAATATAATTTCGGCGAACCTGATTTACTTATGGAGCCGGGCAGATACCTTGTAGCAAATGCAGGCTATCTTATTACCTCAGTTACGGGTATTAAAAACAGCTATAAAACTTTTGTAGGGGTAGATGCCGGAATGAGCACTCTTTTAAGACCGGCTCTATATGGTGCAAATCATAAGGTATTCGTATATGGCAAAGAAGAGCTGGAGCAAAATGTAAACTTATGTGGTCAGATTTGTGAAAATTCGGATATTTTTGCAAAAAATGTATTTATGCCGGTAGTGGAAGAAGGTGATTTGCTTGTATTTAGCGATGTCGGTGCTTATGGATACGTTATGTCTTCAAATTACAATAACAGGTTGCGCCCCGCAGAAGTTATGCTTTATAATGATTATCCGGAATTGATAAGAAGAAGAGAAAAAATTGAAGATATGCTTGCTTTTTATAACAATTTTTAAATAATATTTTATCTTGTTCGTTCAAAATAAAAAAGCAAAGATACTTATATTTATTCAATTATTTTGTTTTATTAAAAAATAAGGTTTTTTATGGTACTCCAAAAGAGTTTTCTCAGCGTTCTAATAATTATGTTTGTTTCATTTTCTTCATTGATGGCTCAGGCTCCCGGCATGCAAAATCCACAGCAACAGCAACAGCAACAGCAGCAGCAGCAGCAGCAAGTTGATGTTTCTGATTCCGACCTTGAAAAATTTGCAAATGCCTTTAAAGAAATTCAGGCTATTAATCAGACTTCCCAACAGCAAATGATGGCTGTAATACAGGAAGAAGGTATGGAAGTGGATAGATTCAATGAGATTTTTCAGGCTGAACAGAATCCGCAGCAGGAAGCTGATATGAATAAAGAAGAGAAGAAAAAATTCGAATCAATTAATAATGAAATACAGACTATTCAAAAAGACAGCGAGAAGAAAATGATTGCTAAAATTGAAGATGAAGACCTTTCTGTTAATCGCTATCAGGAAATTATGATGGCAGTGCAGAATCAACCTGAAATGCAGAAAAAACTTCAGGAACATCTTCAGATTGAGCAGCAGCAACAGCCTAATCCTAATAACAGATAAGGGATAGTTGCCAACGTTAAAAAAGATGTAATTAATTCCAAAAACGCTCCCAAATGTTGATTTTGGGAGCGTTTTTTTTATTTGGGAGCATCAATCCATATTTGTCTGTCAGAATAAAGATTAGAAAAGTGTATAAAATAACCTAAACGGAATGTTGATTTTTCATCACCTAATCCTAAGTTGCTTTCAAACATTCAAAAGAAAACATCTTATTCCCACCTGTGCCGATTTTATCGGTAAACTCC
>CAZIXJ010000618.1:0-2024 GCA_964542835.1 uncultured Hyphomicrobiales bacterium | reverse complement strand
CAATTGCAGCAAGTAAAATCATTGCCACAGGATGCAAAAATAATGAAATATAAACATTATGATGAAAAGTTTTTGCAAGAATATATCGCCATAATATTACAAGTGCCAATAAAACAAATAACATATAGATATTCAAAAAAATAAATGCAAATGGAACAAAAGATATAAACAACAATAAACCAAAAATAAATACAAATGGAATAAGCTTAAAATCAGCCAAACCGAATATGTTTTTTGACAATCCTTCCCAAATCTCTCCGAAGCTTTCATACATCCTGCCGTAAACAACATCAGTGCCTGCCATTGTCATTACTTTGAGATTATGCTTTTTAAATTCCCTGCAAAGAGAAACATCTTCCACTACTTTATCTTTTACACAACTATGCCCGCCCAACTCATCATAGTCTTTTCTTCTCACTGCTATCCACTGACCATTTGCAGCTGCAAAAGCAGTATTTTTAAAAAAGAAATTAAACCATAAAATCAATAAAGAGTATAAAATTAAATCAATTCCTGGTACAATCAGTTTTTCAGGAAAAGTTTTAGTAATTTGCTGAGGGAATGCACTTAAAAATGATAAATTATAATGCTTCATTGCAGAAACGGTTTTTGTAACGGCATCTTTTGAATGCCAGTTATCAGCATCAGTAAAAATCAAAATTTCACCTTTTGCTTCACAACTCAAATGTTCACACGCATAGTTTTTGCCAAGCCAGCCTGCAGGCAATTCTTTACCGTCAATCACTTTGAAATCAAATTCAGTCTGCAAATCCTTCAATATTATTTCTGTATTATCAGTAGAATTGTCATTAAGTACAATCAGTTCAAAATCAGGATAATCCTGCTTCATAATGCTTCTTACACATTTTTCGATATTATATTCTTCATTTCGAGCAGGCACAAGTACAGAAACTTTTGGATGATAATCTCTCTTTATTTCAGCTTTTCTGAGAAAAGGACCAAAATAGGAATTAGCACTCACTATTATGATGATAATGAGCGATAGTAAGAATGATATTATAAAAAGTATTATTTCGAACATTTTATTTAAATTATTTTTAAAATTCTTTTATCTTGTCCCCCGCAGCAGAAGGAATTTAAGGTGGTGGACTTTTCATATTCTAAATTATTTCTCATTATTTCGGCTTTTTACTACTTTTCCGTCCTCCTCCGATGCTTTTCCCACTTCGACTTCGCTCAGTGTCCAAAAAAACACCTCCCCAAGCGGAGGAGAATTTTCGTTTGTCCCCCGCCGGCGGGGGAACTAAAGGGGGTGGACTTTTATAGAGCTACAACATTTTTCAAATTACATATATCCACTTTCACATCAGTATTTTTATTCATTTCTGCTACTCTAAACACCCTTTATGTTAAATATTTATTAAATCTCAAAACTCCAAATCTAACAATACTATTAAATAAGATTACAAATTTCACTTTCAACTTTTCTTTATAATCTGCAAACGAATGTAAAAAGATAAACTAATAAATAATAAGTTTTATTTTCGCTAAAACTGCTTCAATAATTTCAGGAGTTAATTTTTCAATAAATTCTGCATTTCGATACTTCCAATCCATACTTTTTATTTGGTCTGATATAATAACTCCTTGCGTTTTTGAATTTTGAGGTAAAAATATCTCAAATGGATAACCTTTTATTTTAGTTGTAACAGGACAAATGATTGATAAATCAGTTTTTTCATTGTAAATTTTGTGAGATAATACTATTGCCGGTCTTCTTCCACGCTGCTCTCTGCCTAACTGAGGACTGAAATCAAGCCATATTATGTCACCTCTTTCAGGTATATAATTACTCATACTTCTTTTCCTGAAGGAATTGTTTCAATTTCATCATGTTTATTTTCATTTGTGATAGTAGAAACAAGAGACTCTAAAGTTTCTTGTTGATTAGATTTTTTAATATTTATAATATTATTTTCAACAGTTAACTCAATTTTGTTACCATCACTCAATTCAATTTGAGATGCGATATTTTTAGGTATTCTGACACCCAGACTATTTCC
>CAZIXJ010000617.1:0-2031 GCA_964542835.1 uncultured Hyphomicrobiales bacterium | reverse complement strand
TTTATCTGCAGCATTAATATCATTCCTTTTTATTTATTTATTAAAAAAACAGGTAAGACAAAAAACTAAAGATTTGCTTATAGCTAAAGTAAAAGCCGAAGAAAGCGAAAGGCTAAAAAGTGAGTTTCTTGCTAATATGAGCCACGAAATAAGAACACCACTTAATGCTATCGTTGGATTTTCAAATATAATTGCTGAAAATGATAATACCGAAGAACAAACAGAGGAATACAGTGAAATAATCTCAAAGCAGTCGGAAGTGCTTCTCACTTTAATAAATGATATCGTGGATTATTCTAAAATCGAATCAAATTCTTTAAAATATGCATATTCAAAAGATGTAAGCATTCAAGATACTCTCGATGAAGTTTACAATAGCTTTATCAATAATGTCCCGGCAAATATCAGATTTTCCAAAAAATATGATACTGAAGACTTCAGAATAGATACAGACAAACTGAGAATGCAGCAGATAATTAATAATTTTGTATCAAATGCTTTTAAGCATACTTTGAAAGGCGAAGTAATACTTGGATATCAAAAAGAAGATAATTCCAAAATCAGAGTTTACGTAAAAGATGAAGGTGAAGGCATCCCTGTAGAAGTCCAAAAACAAATATTCTCCCGATTTTATAAAACAGATGAATTTTCTGAAGGGGCAGGGCTTGGTTTACCAATATCAAAAGCAATAGCGGAACATCTCGGATTTGAAATCGGGGTGGAATCAGAACTTGGAAAAGGCTCGCTTTTTTATATCATTATTGATTTGAATGCAGAATTTTCTGAATAGTATCTAAATATTAACATATCTTATCAGTCATATGAATAAATATGTTATAGAAATATTGAAATTACAATGGAAAATCCTTTTATTAAATACGATGTAAAAGATGGAATATGCCGGATACAATTCTTTCATCCGAAAAGCAATTCTCTCCCATCCGACCTATTGAGCCAACTTGCCGAAAAAATACATATCGCAGGTGAAGATGATAATGCACGGGTAATAATACTTGAAAGTCCGGGAAAAACCTTCTGCGCCGGTGCTTCATTTGATGAACTTCTGAGCATAGAAGATTTTGATACGGGCAGGAAATTTTTTATGGGATTTATGAAAGTAATAAATGCCATCAGAGTAATCCCAAAATTTGTGATAGCACGTGTGCAGGGAAAAGCCGTAGGCGGTGGCGTAGGTCTTGTAGCAGCAGCCGATTACGCACTCGGTGTGGATGAGTCATCGGTAAAATTAAGCGAATACGCTCTGAGCATAGGTCCTTTCGTAGTTGGTCCTGCTGTAGAGCGAAAAATCGGTACTGAAGCATTTTCGCATATGTCTATTGATACAGAGTGGAGAGATTCTCTGTGGGCAAGACAAAAAGGGCTTTTCGCTGATACATTTGAAACTATTGAAGAGCTTGATGCTGCTATTAACGAACTTGCAGCAAAACTCGCAAAAAACAGCCCGGAAGCTACTAAAGAATTGAAAAAAATCTTTTGGTCGGGCACTGAAAACTGGGACGTGCTACTGGAAGAAAGAGCCGAAATAAGCGGCAGACTTGTTCTTTCGGATTTCACAAAAGAGTATATTAAGAAATTCAAATCCAAATAGAGCAACATAGAAAAAGTCAATATCAATTATTGAGATTGAGAAAAAGTCAATAAATCCTCCGTCTTGACCGCCTTTCGGCTGTCAAGACACTTCTGCATACAACTTGATTTCACCCTAAAAATTCTTGAAATTTTCGGCTGAGAGGACAAGACAATTCATTGTTCCTTAAATAAGCAAAACGGACTTTTTAATGAAACTCATTTATATCTTTAAAGTAAAGATTTTCGCATTTTTAAAGTTTAATTGAAAAAAGATAAAATAAGATTATAAAAAAGAAATCATAGTCCTATTGATTACAATCTAATCAAATAAGCATAATAAAAAATCGTTATTTGGTATTATTATGTTAAATAAGGATATTATGATGAAAGAAATTTCAAAATTAAATATTGAACCCATTGATATAGTAGTTGTAAATTTAT
>CAZIXJ010000616.1:0-2036 GCA_964542835.1 uncultured Hyphomicrobiales bacterium | reverse complement strand
AGCTAAAGCCTTATATTTTAAGGAATTATTCAAAACCCGAGATAAATCTCCGGGCTATAAAAAAACCTTCCAAAGGCTCTGAGCCTTCGGAAGGTTTTATGAAATGTACCTTTGTATCCAACTTGTTATTTGGATTTTATTTTATTATTACAGGCAAGGAAATTTGTTTTTCGCCTGATTTGATAATTACGAAATATGCTCCTGCTACATATTCTGATACGTTAAGTTCGATATTATTAATGCCCGTAGTAGTGGAAATATCTTTTTGAAGTAGTTCATTGCCCATTACATCAGTTAATTTAATTACTGAATTATTTTCATAGGCACTGAAGCTGACATTCACCACATCGGATGCAGGATTAGGATAAACAGCAGAGCTTGCAAAATCAATCATATCATCTACTGAAGTGAGATTTTCCTGCTGCATTTCAATATCAGTTTCTATTATATTTTCATTTGCATCAATTACGATTGTAGTTTCATAAGTATCAAATCCTACTTTATCTGCTACTAATTTATATGTACCGTAATTAATGTTTTCAAGAGAGAATCTTCCCTGCTCATCTGATTCTCCTGCTTTGAATACGTTGCCGTTTTCATCTGCGAGGAATATCATAGCGCCGTTAAGAGGTTCTGCAGTAGGGTCTTCTCCCATTACGATACCGGATTCTTTTCCTTTTTTAATCCTGCCTTTTACGATACCGCCGCCCCACATATTTTCTCTGTCCTGAAGAAGAATTGCGATATCTTCAATTTCAGAATCTTCTTCTACTGTAATTGAAGTAGCCTGTCTCCATTTCATAGTAGCAACGTCGTTTTCTACGTAATAGCCCGGCATATACTGCATTTCCGCATCGAATGCAAGAAGGATGTATTCACCCGGAATTAATTTCTCAAGAGTAAACTCACCATCTTCAATTATTGACGTTACTCCATAATAAAGATGCTGAAGATTCATATCGCTTGTTTCAGTTAAAAATCCTACTACAAATCCTTCATTGATGTCAAAATCATCTTCGCCTTTTACTGTACCTGAAATTGAATTTTCATATTCAGGAACAGGTGTAAGAGTGAAATCAATTCCTGTAACGTCAGATTCGAGTTCGAGCAATGTAGCTTCGCTAATATCTGTTACGTTATCATAATATTCAGGCAAATATGGCTGACCGAATAAACTGTCGCTTTCCATTATAAATGAACTTTTTTCAGCTCTTACTATGTAGGACATATTATCAGGCACCTGATAAAATTCGTAATATCCGTTTTCATCTGTCATAGTTCCATTCATATTGTTTCTTTTCTCGTTTCTTTCTGATATGAGAGATACAGTAGCAAACTCTATTGGTTCGCCTGTTTCCTCATCAGTTACGATACCGCTTATGCTGTAAAACTCAGGAATTTCTTTTTTCTCAATTACTGCATCGAGACTTATTTCATCACCGCAGTCAATCTCTATCGGAGTAGCTTCCCAGTAATTGTTTGCATCTTCATACCAGTATTCATAAAATCCATGTCCGACTACCGCAAGATAATAAGTCCCTTTATCAACACTTCCGAAATTTGCTTCACCGTTTACTACTACAGCTTCATAATAATTTTCGAACCTGTTTCTGTCATCTTCGATGCTTACAAGATAGGCAAATGCACTATCTACAGGTTCTTCATCATCATAAATTGCATTTAGATTAAGTACTGCAAAATCATCACATTCTGTTACATTTACTCTGAACATTTTTCTTGCGAACACATAGTAAGCGTCTTCCACTTTCACTTCAATTCCAAATTCATAGAATCCGGCTTCTTCAGGCGTCCATGTAACTGTACCTGTTTCATCATCAAATTCCATACCTTCGGGCATATCATCGCCATAAGGTGAGAAGAAATCAAATTCAAATACAGGGTCGGGATAATTTGTTTCCACTTCCGGTGTGAATACGTATTCTTCATTTAACTTAAGAGTAGTTTCAAATTCATTTGTAATACTTATGTTGTATTCCACTCTTTCTGCCAGTTCAATATCAAAAGTAAGTTCATCT
>CAZIXJ010000615.1:0-2037 GCA_964542835.1 uncultured Hyphomicrobiales bacterium | reverse complement strand
AAAAGTCGAAAAACTCTTTCTTTTAAGACCCTCACCCCAGCCCTCTCCCAGTGGGAGAGGGGGTTTTAAAGGAGTGTTTTTATATTTCACTTGATTTTGTCAGTTTTTACACAGGCTCGGACTTTGGGAATCAGATATTTTATCTTGTATGTTTGAATGCAACTTAGTATCAGTGTCCGGCAAGACACCTCTGCTTGCATTCCGATTTATCGGAGCTTTCAAAAAGGAGGAAAGGACTCTGCTATTTCCTCAATCTTTTCCCACTTTTTCAAAAAGGGGGTGATTTACGTTAGCAAATCGGGGGATTTATTAAAAGCAGGTTTTATTTGATAATATTTTTTTAAACACTTGCACTTATAGGTGTAATTATTGATTACATTATTCATTTTTATTCAATTTACGTGTTTTTTAGGATACTCTTTTTATTTCCTCAATCCAAGAAATTTATATTGACTTTTTGAGGAAACTTTAAAATAATCAGCGAATGCTGAATGAATATAAATGTTTTTTCAGAGGGCTGGAATTACCTACAGCATATGTTTCTACGTTTACTTTACCATTGCTCATAATTGTAATCATACGAAACATTGGAGTATGATTGCTCTTATCGGGAACTTTAGTACGCTCAAGTGCCGGAATATGAAGATAGTGAATATGTTCAATTTTTTTGGAATGGTTCACCCGCTCCATATCCATATGAAGGTCGCCTGAAATTATTGCTTTTAGATTAGGCTGGTCAGGTACATTTTCAACAAAAAAACTATTGTGAATTCCTTTATCGCTTTTTTCGGGATAAGCACCTGCCTGAGCACCGTGTACTACCAGAAAAACCGGTTTTGGGGCTAAACTTTTCAGTTTGTTCAGCACCCATAATGCACCTGTATCATTAAAATCCCTTCCGAAATCGGGGGAAGCGAATACAAACGCAAAATCGTCATATTCCAGAACGTAACGAGGACTTTCTATGGGACTGTTCCATTTTTTTGCATATGATAGAAACTTCTCTACAGTACTGCCATGCTCTTCGTTTCCCATTATCGGATAAAAAGGTAAAGTGAGTTTTTGCAAAACTTCTGTAGCCGCTTCATACTGAATTTCAGTACCCTTATGAGGAATATCGCCTACACCCATTACAAAATCAATTTTTTGCTGCTTTGCAAGCTCGTTTATCTGCTCTACAGCGGCATCCATATTTGGAAATTCCGCCAGGGGCTTTGGTTCTGCATCGCCAATTACTGCAATACGGAGTAGTGTATTATCTGCAGAAATCAGTGCCATACTATGAAATAGACCTGCAAATATCAACAAAGTAATAGTCAAAAATCTCTTAATTTCAATCATAATAATTCCTTTTTAATTTTTCCGGTTAATGTAATTAATATGTGCCGTTTTTAAATATAGCATTGCATCTTTTTCATTCTGTACCGATTCAATTTTCACTCTGCCCGTACTCTTATAATTTGATAACCATATCTTTAAAATATCAATAACTCCCGGATAATTGTTATTAAGATTTTCAAGAGAATTTACTTCAAATCCCGGTTCATTGATGTTTAAAGCTATTAGTTTAGAGTCAGATTCATTATCGTCAGTCATGTGGATTATTCCAACAATTCTGACTTTAACGATTTCCTCACGTGCTATTGATGAGCCAAGTACAAAAACATCTATCGGGTCGCCATCGCCACCTGATTCACCCGAGAGAAGAGTTTGAGGGACAAAACCATAATTGGCGGGATAGGGCAAATAATCGACAACCCTGAAAGAATCAGCAGTTAGCTGCTCCCACTCTATCTTGCCGGTTTCTTTATTTACTTCCCATTTTTGATTGCTGCCTGCAGGAATTTCAATTACTGCATTCACAAGTGAATCGGGAGTGAAAGTCTCAATATCGTTCAGTAAATTATGTCTTAAAGCCTTTGTGTTTTCAGTTTTGCCTGAACCTTCCCAGGCTAAAAAAATAAATACTGTACTTATCAATAATAATATTTTTATTTTATTTATAGATGTCGAATTGATCATTGTCAATAGTTGTAT
>CAZIXJ010000614.1:0-2039 GCA_964542835.1 uncultured Hyphomicrobiales bacterium | reverse complement strand
GGTAATTCAACTGCTGCCATAGGTAAAGGTTTTGCAATCGGTTCTGCTGCTCTTACTGCTCTGGCTCTGTTTGGAGCATTTATGACTGCTGCCAACATTACTACTATTGACATTTCAAAAGCCAGCGTAATGGCAGGATTATTTATCGGCGGTATTTTGCCTTTCGTATTTTCCGCACTTGCTATGGATGCAGTGGGACGAGCTTCTAAATCTATGATTTATGAAGTAAGAAGGCAATTTAAAGAAATACCTGCCCTTAAAAAAGCTCTTGTAATAATGCAGAAGTATGAAGGCAAATCAAAATCAGAATGGTCTGATGAAGATAAGAAATTTTATGATGATGAAGCCTACAACGCTCCTGAATATGCCAAATGCGTAGCAATATCCACTGATGCATCTCTTAAAGAAATGGTACTTCCGGGATTACTGGCTATTATAGTACCTATTGTTATTGGATTTGCTTTTGGTGCCGAAACTCTTGCAGGATTACTTGCAGGTGTAACTGTAGTAGGTGTATTGCTGGCAATATTCCAGTCCAATGCAGGCGGTGCATGGGACAATGCCAAGAAAATGATTGAAGCAGGATTTACTTATAAAGATGTAACTTACAAGAAAGGTTCAGATGCACATAAAGCAGCGGTTACAGGTGATACTGTCGGCGACCCGTTCAAAGATACATCAGGTCCTTCGCTTAATATTCTAATTAAGTTAATGTCTGTGGTAGCTCTTGTAATAGCTTCTATGCTTGCTGTATAATTTATTATTCAAAAACACAAAAAAACCTTTCGGTTTATTGAAAACCGAAAGGTTTTTTTTAATTTAAATTCAAAAATAAAGAAGATTAGCCGGAGTTTAGTTATCTTTTGTAATCTGAACTAATTCTATGTCGAATTTAAGGTCTTGCCCTGCAAGAGGATGATTAGCATCTAGATAAACATCTTCTCCTTCGATTTCTTTAATTACGGTATTTACAGATTTCCCGTCCTGAGTTTTTAATTCAATGTGTTTTCCAACTTCAGGAGTAATATCTTCAGGAAAATCATTTTTTGAAAATTTTACTACAAGGTCTTGTCTGTAATCTCCATAAGCATTGTCCTTTTGAATTTCAAGAGATTTTTTATCTCCTTCAGACATCCCCGTAACACCATCTTCAAAACCTTTTATTACCTGATGAGCACCGAGAGTAAATTCGATAGGGTCTTTTCCTTCGGATGAGTCAAACTGCTCTCCACTATCTAATTTACCGGTATAATGTACTTTTACGTGATCTCCAATTTCTGCTTTACTCATAGATTCCTCTATTAAATTTAAAAAAATAATAAAATAATGCATAAACTTAATATTCAATAATATAAATATAAGAATAATATTATGAAATAAAAAATCTGAGGTAAAATGTCTGCAATTAAAAAGTCATTTCAGACTAAATATACTGCTCCTGAAATGAAAAATTACATTAGTTCGAATTTGTTGCCGAACCCCGCATTATCAAGCTTACTGGAAAAAGCCGACTGGGATGATAATACACTTCATATTACATCAAAACTTGGAAGCGGGAATATTTTTCTTTCTGATTATCGTGTGGATATTGATATTGAACTATCAATTTTCGGCTCATTAACAAGAAAAGGAATAGAAGCGGCTCTTGATAAAGAATTTAAACAGTTGAATCCAAAGAAATAGATTTTTGACTTAATTTTTAATTGGGAAAGTTTCACTATGCATATTTTCCCAATTTTACGTATTATCAAACTGAAATAAAACATAACAAACACTTTTTCGGCTGATTATTATTGTCGTCCTGTACTGTTGGGTAAATCCAACAGTTTTTCTTACTCTTCAAGGGGCTGACTAATAAGTAAAGCTGTTAATTTTTCAACTTCTGACAAGAATGTCTGACCTGCTCCTTTTTGTAGGTAGAACATGCGTACCCGCTTGTTCTTGCTTTCAGGCGAGGACGCCTGAACTACTTTTTTTTCATATTCTTAGTTTCAGTTTGGTATTATAGCAATAAATTAAGAAATCAAATCTTTTGTAAT
>CAZIXJ010000613.1:0-2043 GCA_964542835.1 uncultured Hyphomicrobiales bacterium | reverse complement strand
AATCAAAAATATAATCATACTTGCCTGCTTCTGATTTTAATTGATTAATGTCTGATTTGGAAAAAGCTTTATCATAAGCAATAATATTATCTACGTAAGGATTGTAGTTGTATATATCAGAAAATTGCTTATTTAATATAAAATCAATTTTCGAATCGGGGAAATGATTTCTTATATTTCTTGCAAAAGCAGTTGTAAGGACTATATCACCCATTGAGCTAAGCCTTACAATTAATATTTTATTTTTCTCAAACATTTGTGAAATATTTTTTCCTCAATTCGTTTTATTAATTTTACAAATTTACATTATTATAAACATTTTAAAAAGTATTATGAACTACACAATTGAACACAGGAATAAAATAGTAGTCCTTAAAGTAAAGGATGAGACGGTAGAAAGTCAGGTATCTGCTGACTTGAAAGCCAAAGTTTTGATACTTGCACAGCCTGATATTGATGCGCTAATATTTGATTTCTCCGATGTAAAAGCCATAGACAGCTCCGGGCTTGGTGCATTACTTCTCGCTAACAGACAGCTTAATGAACATTCGATTCCGGTTTTGCTTGTTGGAGTTCAGTCTTTTGTAAAAAGCTTAATGTCTATGACGAGAATTGATGAAATCTTTGATTTCTTCGATACAGTTGACGAAGCTGAAAAAGCTGTAAATGAATTATTGTAATTGATTAACTTTAATTTGGAAATTATTGGATTTTTTTATACATATTATTATAAATGAAAAAAAAACAAAACGCTGCAAAACCGGACAAGCAAAAAGTAATAAAAATTATTAAATTTTTTGCCGTGCTTCTCGGCATTATAGGTGCATATTATGCTGTAATATTATTTCTGAATGAAGAGCTGTTCAAGCCTTATATTAATTTCAGTGCGTACCTTTCAGGGCTTTTGATTAGTATATTCAACAGCAGCACTCAAATAACAGGGAACGTAATAGCTACCGACAAACTAAATATAGTGCTTTCTTTCGGTTGCGAAGGAAGTGAAGCGCTGGTAATATATCTTGCAGGTGTAATTGCATTTCCGTCAAATTTCAAATACAAAGCAAAAGGATTCATAATTGGAGGATTGATTTTATACTCTCTGAATATTATTAGAATACTCATCCTTTATTTTATCGGGACATGGAATTTTGAAATGTTCGATTTGTTTCACAATGAAATATTACCTGTATTATTTATTATTCTGTCTCTTATTTCATGGTATATATGGCTGAAATACATTCCGGAGGCTAAATGAACCCCGGTCCGGATACTAAAAATTTAAAAAAAAATATTATTGCCTTTTTAGCGCTTTTTGTTAGTCTTTATACTTTATCTTTTTTATTTGACAGTTCGTATGCTAAAATACTGACAAATACAGGACAGAGTTATTACGAAAACAACATCAATAATGACCGAAGTATAAATAAAAATGTAAAACTTTCTATTCCTGAAAGCAACAGTACATTCGTAGAAGTTAAAATTACATATTACGGAAAAAAGGATGAATCAGGCAATTTCATAGTAAAAACTATTGGTACTGATTTGAGGCGGGAAGCACTACTTGCAACAATATTTTTTATTTCTCTTGTATTTTCATTTCCGGCCGGTTTTAAAAAGAATATCCTCAAATTCGCTATAGGAATGATAATTCTATATTTATTTATATTTCTTAAACTTTATATTTTCATATTCGATAATTATAATTATCCCGAATTTGCCCTAAAAGAATTGCCGGCAATTACATCTTTATTCGTTTATTACGGAGCATATTTTTTTAATGTAACGGGAGCCGGCACTAATGTGATTATTCCCGTATTAATATGGTTCATTGTGAATATCAATAGGAATGGTATTATAAGAGTGCAAAATACCCCAAATTAGAGCAAATTAACATAGATTAAGTGTGAGGATTTTGTGTAAGTAGTTATGAATAAAGGATTACAACCCCTTGATGCAGAATAGCCTTTAGTTCAGTAGCCCCGAGATTTAGAGGCTGTGTGAAAACGATGAATTATACACCAAAGTCACTCTGAACGAAGTGAA
>CAZIXJ010000612.1:0-2049 GCA_964542835.1 uncultured Hyphomicrobiales bacterium | reverse complement strand
AACCCTTCTAAAATTTCTACATGACTTTTTATTTTAAAATCAAAATTAATAAAAAAATTGAGAATAATTAATATTTATTTGCAATGTTTGAATTAATAATTTTTTCAAAATTTTTATTCGGTTAATTCGATTATTTATCTAAACTAATTTTTGAAATTATTTTAGGATTTTGTAAGATGATTAAGTCTATTGAAGATGCATTTCTCGAACACAAATCCGTTCTCGTAAGAGTTGATTTGAATGTCCCTCTTACTGACGGCAAAGTAGCTGATGATACAAGGATTACTTCCTCTCTTCCTACTGTTGACGATATAATTGATAAAGCCGGAATTCCCGTTCTCATTTCCCATCTGGGGCGTCCAAAGGGTGAATACAATCCCAAATACTCTCTTAAACCCGTAGCGGATTACTTCAAAGACGTACTCGGATATAACGTAATCTGGATAGATGATTGTATTGGAGAAAAACCAAAAGAAGCTATCAAATCAGCAGAAATCGGAGACCTCGTAATTCTTGAAAATCTGAGATTTTACAAAGAAGAAACTCAAAATGATGAAGGTTTTGCAAAAAAATTAGCCGAACTTACGGATGTTTATGTAAACGACGCTTTTGGTGCGGCTCACCGAGCTCACGCATCTACCTCAAAAGTGGCAGAATATTTTGATGAAAAATATGCCGGAATGCTAATGCTCAATGAGCTTACTCATTTGAAAGCGGCACTTGAAAAGCCCGCACAACCATTCACTGCCGTAATTGGCGGAGCGAAAATCAGCGGTAAAATAGATGTAATAAGGAATCTGTTTGATAAATGCACAAATATTCTTATCGGTGGTGGTATGATGTTTTCATTTTATAAAGCCAAAGGGCTTGAAATAGGCAATTCGCTGCTTGAAGAAGACAAAGTAGAGCTTGCCGCTTCGCTGATAAAAGAAGCTGAAAAAAAAGGAGTGAACCTGATACTGCCTGAAGATGTAACCGTGGGTAAAGAATTCAAAAATGATACCGAATTCCGGGATGTTGCCGCTGAAGAAATTCCAAAGGATATGATTGGGCTGGATATAGGGAAGAAAACATCTGAAAAATATTATGATATAGTCTCCAAATCCAAAACTGTAGTTTGGAACGGACCAATGGGCGTATTTGAAATGGAAAATTTCGCAAAAGGTACTTTAAGAATAGCAGAAGCTATGGCAGATGCTACACTTAAAGGAGCCAAAACTATCGTTGGCGGTGGGGACTCTGCTGCTGCAATTAAAAAATTGAAATATGACAAAAAAGTTTCTCACGTTTCTACGGGTGGCGGAGCTTCGCTCGAATACCTCGAAGGAAAAGAACTTCCGGGCGTAAAAGCTCTTGAAGTATAGAAGAAGGACATCATTATGAAAATATATACAAAAACAGGAGACAAAGGAGAAACAGGTCTTTTTAACGGCGCAAGAGTAAGCAAAAGCAATCTGCGGGTAGAGCTATACGGTACGGTGGACGAACTTAATTCCATAATAGGTCTGGCAAGGTCATTTGAGCCACCGAAAACAATAGCTGAATTACTTAAAGAATTGAGCATATTGCTTTTTAATCTTGGCTCGGATCTGGCTACTCCTCTATCTCCAAAACCAAAATTTGCAGTTCCGAGAATCACACGGGAAAATACTGATTTTCTTGAAGCAAAAATCGATGAATTTGATGAAGTGCTGCCGGTACTGAAAAACTTCATACTACCCGGAGGCAGCAGAGCAGCAGCATTCCTTCATAATGCTCGTACAGTTTGCAGAAGAGCGGAAAGACTCGCCGTAAGGCTCGCCTCAGAAGAAGATTTGGGCGAACAGCCCGTAATATTCCTCAACAGATTATCGGATTTGCTTTTTACTGCTGCCCGAATGGCTAATCATGAATCTGGAATTGAAGATATTGAATGGAAATAAATAAAATAAATCATCCGATGGCTTTTTAAGTCATCGGATGATTGATATTTTTCCCCCTCAATCCCAAACGGATGCTGAGCTGTTATGTTTAAAAAAATATAAAAGACTTATCCAAATAATTTATTAA
>CAZIXJ010000611.1:0-2054 GCA_964542835.1 uncultured Hyphomicrobiales bacterium | reverse complement strand
TCTAACGCCAAAGATGAGCGACCACGAGTAAAAATTGAAATACAGAAACCCATGTCATTTTTTGCTATAAAATGTATGAAATCATAAATTTATAGACTGCTACTCGTGGTTCGTCTCCATCTGAATGTTAGAGTTTTTTTTATAAGAGAAAGCCTTCCAGAAATAGTAACTCTGGAAGGCTTAATTATATTATTTTGCAAAAATCATTTTCTTGGTAAAAACTTCATTACCGCATCTTAACTGATAAATATAAACACCAGAAGAAACTTTTGCTCCATTCGCATCAGTTGCATTCCAATTTACAGTATGATAGCCAGCACTCATTGTATTATTTACAAGTGTTATAATTTTTTGACCAGTAATAGAATATATATCGATTTCTACATTTTGTTGTGAAGGTAATCCAAATTTTATTTGTGTATTTGGATTGAATGGATTTGGCGAGTTTTCTTCCATAACAATTTCATCAGGAATCGATGATGATCTAATAGGATCATCCGGAGGAATTATCATATCAACAAAATATGTTGCATATTCAGATTGTGAGCCACTAGTAACAATACATTTAAATTCTTTATCGCTATAGATTGTATAAGTTAAACTTCGTCCAGTACCGACATATCTTGAAGTAAATGGCACATTCTGCCTAAAATTTCATAAGCATGCGCCTTATGAAATGATGTATAACTTGTTCCCCAAGAAGGACAATTTGTATTATGCCAATTACCATCTTCTCCAAAATATTTATTTGCTTGAAAAGATTCATTACAGTTATAAAAATCTATTACTCCAGCTACGTTAAATTTTGTCCTTATATGAAGTTGACTTGGCCCACAAAAAGTCCATGATTGAATTCCATTTTTATACGCCCAAATAAAATCATAATTTCCATTGACATATTTTCTCATCTTCTTCATTGCATTTTCAGGAATTGAAAAACTCCAATAGCCAAAATTGGAATTATCATTCAAAAAAGTGGAAGCATTTTCTCCATTATCAGCGTTCCAAAAATGAGTTATACATGTATGTGCTTCTTGTATTGAACCAAACATATCAATTAATGTATTTATTGGAATAGATTGATTATAGTTAGGATTTTTTGTTAATCCATACCCATAAACTACATCATATTTATCTTCGAGGAATGCTCCTGAAACTACTTTCAATGCTCCAAATGATCCATCATCAGAGCCGCCACTCCATACATCAGTAGTACCAATATAACTTTCCATATCGGAAAGTTGTGTTGGAAAAGATTTCTTTAATAATTTAAAACCTTCTCTTGTAAGATACTGATGAATAGTCTTATCATGGGCAAAAATATTAGTAAAAATTAATAAAAACAAAATGAAATGTTTAATTATTCTAGAATTCATAATAATTCCTTTTTTTTAAAGTTTTCCAAAGTATAAATTTATTGTTCCACAATATAAGTTTTTCTGATCATTTATATTTGAAACAAATGATACTCCAATACCAACATAACTAGTTATATTTAATTTTAATGATGACTTAATTGGAAAAGAAAACTGAGGCAATTCGATTTTCTCATATTTCCCTTCTTCTATTTTCTCACCTCTTTCTATTCCTTCTAAAAATCCAAAGCCACCAGAAAATGATAATGATATATTGTCATAATTAATACATTTACCATAGAGTAAACCAAATTCTTTAAGTTTAAGTTTTGGTTTATCATAATCACTACCACCAGGATTAAACTGAAACTCATTAGCATTTAAATATCGTATAGTTAAAATATTATTATTAAACTTATAAGATATACTTGAATTTAATAATGGTCCAAAATAACTAGATCCCAGTCCAATATTTAACCAATAATTTGCTAAATTATGTTTATGTCTATCTGTTGATAGCAGTATTTTTGACCTATCAAAAAATTCATGATTTGTTAATTTATTTAAAGTTATAGAATCTCGCTGATGACCGAAAATACTACTAATTAACAAAAGTAAAATTATACATTTTTTCATCTAACCTCCTCTTTTATAATTATAGTTTAACAATTTATGTGTTACGTAAAACTAAATTATTTT
>CAZIXJ010000610.1:0-2055 GCA_964542835.1 uncultured Hyphomicrobiales bacterium | reverse complement strand
ATATCAACTATTGCTTTCTCTGAAGCTGTAGAAAAATTGCTGTAACCGGTATAATTAAGAATTGTATTATTATATCTTAAATCAGAATTAAATGTAGTAGCAAATGCAGAAGGAAAAACTTTTCCATTTTCAATCAATAAGGGAATTTTCAGAGAACTTCCCGGCTTGGCTGAAATATTAAGAGGTAAAGACAAATTCGCTTTTATAGGAGGAATTGTAACAGCTTTTAAAATAATTGAAATACTGTCATCCGGCGGATACTGATTGGTTACGAATGTCAATTTTTCTTCATATGTATCTATTATTGCGTCATTTGAAATGAATGAGACTAATATCGAAGTATCTTTTCCAGGTTCCAAAATCATTTCATTTACTGAAGTTCTGAATTTTGATTGCGGATATGGAGGCTCTGCAATAATATCACTTATTCTTAAAGTCATATTGCCATTATTTGTAATGCGTAAATTTGTATCTCTCTCGGACGGACATTCAATACTGTTTAAAATTACATTTCTGAAATCAAGTGTATCAGTTGCCGCTGATAATCTCGGGGAAACCCCTCTGCCCTTTATATAAAAAGTAAGTTTCTCTTCAGAAGCCGGAACTCCTGAAATATTTCTGTTTTTAATATCGGTTCGGATTACGTATCTGTAAACAAACTGACCATATTTTTCAGGAATGAAATCAAATTCTATCCGAAAAATTGAATCCGTTTTTAAAAGATTATCAAAAAGGGGTTTTGTAATAGAAGATTTGTTGTAAGGAATATCATCAAATTCCTTATAAATTACTTCCCCAAGACTTTTTATGTCAATATTGCCTGTATTTTCAATTACTGTTTCGTAACTGTATTCCTTTCCTATAATTACATCACCAATATCAAGCGTATCATTTCTGAAATCAACATTTGCATCTGAAATTTCAATATCCTGCTTTACGCCAAATCCATAAATCTTTAAAGAAGTTTCATCAGTTGAATCAGGAAAATTCTCAGAATCAGGCTTAAATTCAAGACTGAACAGAGATGAATCTAATCCAATATCTTTCGGGTTGTAAGTAACCTGCCATTCCATTTCTTTGTATTTATCTGTATATTCCAGTGGATAGCTGTATTCAGAAACATTAATTTCTCCTGCTGACTGAGTGTTTTGTGCAATTAAATTTTGCCCTGTAACTATAATATTATCTACCCATGTGCTTTTTACTTTCCAGTTATATTCAGCAGGTGCAGTGGGATTTACGTAAACTGAATCAAAATATACCGAATTATCATATCCGGCAAGAAATTTATCTGTTTTATTTACTCTAATTAAAAATATTTCTTTTGCCGCTTCTGAAGCATCATCAACGCTCAATAATGCTATCTGGACGTTGGCTTCATTTATCCCAAGAGGATGAATCAAAGGATTACTCGGAATGTATTCAATCCCGAAGAGTTCATCTTTGCCTGCTTCCAGTATAAAGGGGTCGCCGGGCGTCATACCCGGATAAAGCCTGTCGAACTGAGTAAATTCAAGAGATGATGTTTGATTTGGACTTGCGTAAATTATAAGCGAAGGAGCTTGCCCGTCCATAAATAAATCAGTATCGCCTGTATTGCCGAGGTAAATATCCGTTGTAAGAGTATCTTCCAAATAGCAAGGACCCAAATGAATTAAAGTATCCTGCGGATTCAGAACTGAATAGATAATACCTTCAGCTTCAGAGAATAAAGCTGTAGCACAAATTAACGTCATCATTAATATAATTCTTATTTTCATTTGCAATAGAAATAATTATTCTTTCGTGTTAATAAAAATTAAATATACAATTTTTTTTTTAATAAAAAAAGTCAGTTTATCGAGGTATCAGAATTATGTTAAAAAAATCAATAATAATAAGCATATTTTTATTTTCAGTATTAAATGTTTTTTCGCAACCAAAGCTCGAAATTCAAGGTGGAAGCACTTATGACTGGGGTGAAGTTACTCCCAAAGATAATCCTCTGAAAGGAACGATTGTATTAAAAAATACAGGAAATGAAACTCTTGAAATATTCAGAGTGAAACCAACCTG
>CAZIXJ010000609.1:0-2059 GCA_964542835.1 uncultured Hyphomicrobiales bacterium | reverse complement strand
AATTTATGAAACCACTAATAAAATACAGGGGCGGAAAATCAAAGGAAATCCCTTACATTGCAAAGCATATACCGGATTTTAAAGGTCGGTATATTGAACCATTTTTTGGTGGTGGTGCATTATATTTTTATTTAGAACCTACAAATGCAATAATAAATGATATAAATTCAAAACTAATGGCTTTTTATTTAGGTGTAAAAAATGACTTCGAAAATCTAAAATATGAACTTGAAAAAATCGAAGTTCTTTATAATATAAACAGAAAAAAATTTGAAAAAGAAAAAGAAAAAACACCTGATATTAGGGTAAAAGATGAAAATGAAGAACTGTATTATAATATTCGGGATATGTATAATGGTTTGAAAGAAAAAAAATATTCTGATGCTTTACTGTATTTTTTCATTAATAAAACTGCATATTCGGGAATGATTCGTTATAATGCAAAAGGTGAATTTAACGTGCCCTATGGACGTTATAAAAATTTAAACACTATTGTAAGTTAGAGGGATTATGACGAAAGTTGAGGCAATACAAAAAGTAATGGAGGACAATAATGGAACGGCAAATCTTGAAACTATATATCAAAATATTGAAAAATACTATCCTACTGTAAAAAAGTCAAAAGAGTGGGAGGCAGGTGTTAGAGGTGTTCTCTACAGAGAAATTAGGAATAATAGACATTTTAAAAAGATTGGTTTAAGTATTTATGCACTTCAAGATTATCAAGAAGAACAAAGACCGAGCAAAGATGACACTATTAGAATGCACTCTTACATTGAAGGTATTTGCTTGGAAATAGGAAATTTTAAAAAATTTAACACCTTTACTGCAGACCCTTCTGCAAGGTATAGAGACAATCTAAATCTCTATAGTATAGCCTCAGTAAATGATGTCCCTGTATTTTCTTACATAGAAATTATCCAAGAAGTAAAAAGAATGGATGTTGTTTGGTTCAACTCCAAAGGGCTTTCTTTTCCTCAAAAAGTTTTTGAAGTTGTGGATAGTATTGGAACCTTAAATGGTGCATTTAATAGATGCATTCAGCTTAAAAATTTTAGAACGGATTTTTTTATTGTAGCACCAGAAAAACATCGAAAAAAATTCAAACATACTTTGAGCTTGGAAACCTATAAAGAAAGCAGCAATCGTTTTAAGTTCATTAATTATGATGAGATATTAGAGCTTTATGAAAACGCTTCAAGGGTAAACAAAATAGAGGGGAAAATTTTTTAAAATGAAAGAAAAGTTGGAAATATTCCATCGTTTTTGGCAACAAACTCAACCTTATGAAAAAAGGACTGAATTTGCTGAAAACTATGTTCATTGGGATGTTAATGAAGGTTTATACCCATCACCAAAGGCTCTTGGTTTTGTTATTTCTTCCCCAAAAATTAGCTTAACCCCAGCAGGAATAGAATTAGTAAACACAAAACGAAAGGAAGAAATATTCTTAAGGCAGCTTCTTAAGTTTCAAGTACCCTCTCCATATCACAGACCTACTGAGAATGCTGCAGATTTTTGGGTAAAACCCTATCTTGAATTATTTCGTTTAATCCGTCATTTCGGTTCTTTGAAATTTGATGAATTACGTTTGTTTGGCCTTCAATTAACTGATTACAGATATTTTGATACAATCGTTTCTAAGATAAACAGATTCAGAAGTGAAAGAGCATTAAACCAAAGCAAATATAACAAATTTTATAGAGAATATCTAAATTCCGAATTAAGAGATATTTTTAATGACAGAATTCAATCCGGTAAAACTAAAACGAGAGAGACAAAAGATGCTTCAACTATGAAATTTCTTAAAACTCAAGAAGCAAATATGAGAGATTATGCTGATGCTTGTATAAGGTATTTGAGAGTAACAGGCATGGTAAATATATCTCACATCGGCAAATCAATCTCATCGAACATTTCGGCTGGGGGTATCTTGTAGCCACCTTCGTCTTCCTCGTATTCGCGTTGTTTATGGCGTTCAGCCGTTATGGGAATCTCAAATTGGGCAAAGACTATGAAAAGCCGCAGTACGGCTATTTCGGCTGGTTCAGCATGCTTT
>CAZIXJ010000608.1:0-2061 GCA_964542835.1 uncultured Hyphomicrobiales bacterium | reverse complement strand
GAGGAACTGTATTTTCCTTATACATAGCTGTATCTGCTTGTGAAATCTCTTGAACATTCATAATACCTATTACTCCTACTACACCAGCTATTAAAGACACAAGTATAAATCCTATTAAAAGTTTTAGAGATATTTTTAAATTATAAAACCAGTTCATAATATTAATCCTCCCTCTATTATCTTTAATTTTCTTTGTATTTCTCACTTATTCTTAGAATTTCATTTTTTTATGAATAAGCTCTCATCAATTCAGTACAATTCAAAGGAATTTATACAATAATATGGATATATTTACGTAACCTAAATAAGCTTTTGTCTAAATATGCATATTTTTGGCCATTAGTTATCCACATTTCCTCAGGTGGCGTACCCTCCCATTTCTCACTGGCTCGTAGCCTAAATTCCTTCGTTCAGCCTATCCATGAGGTGGATGTCAGCCATGCTCCTTTGCTGGGTCGTCTTTGCGCCCTAATGGAAAATATTCCTGCTGACTAATCCGGCTCATTCTTTTTCAATGTACAATTCTAAAATTAAGTTAAAAATCTTTATCTTTACTACTTTAAACTACTTCTATGCTGCTAATACTCTATCTTCTCTGTGGATATCTTCCACTAATTTTATTGGATCATAATTTACATTATTTTTTATTAATCCATAAAATATTCTTATTAGTTTTCCACATAAAGCTACTAATGACTGCTTCTTTTTAAGTGGATTATTTATTCTTGTTGTATTATATAAATGTAATTCTTTAAACTCTTTATTCTTTGCAACCATAGGCAATATCACTCTAAACAGTATTGCTCTTAATCTGCTTCTTCCTCTTTTACTAATACTTGTTTTTCCTTTATGCTGTCCTGAACTATTTTGTCTTAAATTTAATCCTGCTAGCTTTATTATTTGCTTTGCATTAGAAAATCTATTGATGTCTCCAACTTCAGCCATAAATCCAGCTGCTGTCATTATTCCTATACCTTTAATACTTAGAATTTTTTCTATTCTTGGTATTTGTAATGCTAAATTTTCTATTTTTCCTTCTATTATTTCAAGTTTTGATTGAATACTTTTATATTCTTCAACTATATACTGCAACTCAATCTCAGCCATTTCAAGACCTTGTGTAATACCTACTGAGCTCTTTGCTATTTCTACTAATAACTCAGCTCTTTTTATTCCTACTGCTCTTTTCACCTTTGTTCTCCACGTTGATAATACTTTTATTGCTCCAAGAGATACTATCTTACTTGGTAGGCCAAATTCTTGTAATGTTAACAAAGCGACTTTACCTTCCCAACTTGAAAAAACTTTTTTGAATTCTGGAAAATACATATCAAGCCATCTTGCTACACTGTTCTTTATTCTCCATTTATTCGTTATTTGTCTTTCCCTTATTTCAAAGGCTTTTCTTAATTCAGCATAAATTCCTTTTGGAACATACGGAATTAAATATCTACCATCTTTAACTAACATTCCTATAGTTTTTGGGTCTTTTAAGTCATTTTTGCTGTTAGTATTATCATCAAGTTCATTTGTCCTTTTTACGTGGTATGGGTTTACTTGCACTAGCTTCATTTTTGCTTGTTCAACTGCTTCTGCAAAAGTTAACCAGTAATGTCCAGTTGGCTCTATTCCAACTATTATATTATCTTTTTTGTTTCTAGCAGCTACTTCTTTAACCCATTCAGTAAAAGTTGAAAATCCACTTTTATTAGATTTAAAACCTATTACCTTATCTAATTCTATACCTCTCCAATCAAAGGCTCTAGCAAAATGTTTCTTCTTTGCGATATCAACTCCTATTATTAAGGTGCTTTCTGTAATTTGATTTAATTTGTAATTTTGGTTATACTTCATATTAAGACCTCCGTAGAATTTTATTTGTGGCTTTTTTCTCATATGCTAACCACATTTATTATTCTACTGCGAGGTTCTTATTTTTTCAAAGTCCATTTTTATTCATTACAGGAATGCTCCTCGTTTCTTATATGTTTTATCTATATACATTGTATCAAGTATAACCTGACAACATTATGTCATATTATAAATATTTTTTTAAACCCT